>NZ_JBYSWF010000030.1:38185-76741 GCF_058780865.1 Pseudomonas sp. GP01-A4 | reverse complement strand
GTATCAGGCAGTAATTCAGGCACTGACACACCGCATTCGCGAGCAAGCCCGCTCCCACATTGGATTTTCTCTGTATTTGGAATTGTGTCTCTTTTTTGAGATTATGCGATGCCCAGCGCAACCATTTTCTTGTACAAGGTCGACCGGCCCAGCCCCAGCCGCTTCGCCGCCTCCACCACATTCCCTTCACACGCCTTCAACGCCGCCCCAATCACCTGCCGATCAAACCGCTCCCGGGCCGCGCTGAAACTCTCGCCCTCAACGGTCTCTACCGAACTCTGCTCAACCGGGCTGAATGTACCAATTGCTGCGCGAATTTCACTGGCATCCAGCACCAGGTCATCACTCAACAGTGCCGCCCGCTCCAGCACATTGCGCAGCTCGCGGATATTCCCCGGCCACGCATGCTGCGCCAATAACGCCAAGGCCTCGCGGTCCAGCTCATGCTGGCTGCGCAACTTCTCCAGAATCGCCTCGCTCAACGCCGGCAAATCATCCAGCCGCGCGCGCAACGGCGGCACCTGGATCGGCAGCACATTCAGCCGGTAATACAGGTCCGCCCGAAACTCCCCGCGCTTGATTGCCGCTTCCAGGTCCATGGACGTGGCCGCAATCACCCGCACATCACTGTGGATCATCTCGTTGGAGCCCACCGGCTCGAACTCTTTCTCCTGCAACACCCGCAGCAATTTGCTTTGCAGTGGTAGCGGCATGTCGCCGATCTCATCCAGAAACAGCGTGCCGCCCTGGGCAATCTGCAACTTGCCGGGGCGGCCCTTGCGGTCGGCACCGGTAAATGCGCCGGGCGCGGTGCCGAAGAATTCCGCCTCCAGCAAATCATGCGGGATGGCTGCGCTGTTGATGCTGACGAAAGCTTTATGGGCGCGAGGCGATGCACCGTGAATCGCCTGGGCCAGCAGCTCCTTGCCGGTCCCGGTTTCCCCCAGCAGCAACACTGGCGACTCCGCGCTCGCACTGCGCCGCGCCCGACGTTTGACTTCCAGGCTGGCCGCGCTGGTGCCGATAAAGTGCGCGAAGTTGTATTTACTCTGCCGCGACCTCAGCAGCGACCGAGTGGAAGCCAGTTCCTGCTGCATGCTCAGGTAACGCTCGATCAGCGGCGACAGGTTGCGCAGCTCATCAAACAACGCAAACCCGATGGCGCCGATCACCTTGCCGGCGTCGTCATGGATCGGCAGGCGCATCACCACCAGCGGGCCTTTGGGCGTGTCCTGGATATCCAGCAATATCGGCTGGTCGTTACGCACCACCTGGCGCAACAGGCTGTTGGAAATCACCTGCTCGCAGGGTTGCCCGATGGCTTCGTCGGCGCTTTTCAGGCCGAAGCGCTTGGCGTAGCGCTCGTTCATCCAGACGATGTTCGCGTCACCGTCGACAATCACCGTGCCTTCGCTGGACTGCTCGATGATCTCGAACAGCGACTGGATCGCCAGGCCGCGAACGTATTGGTAATCCTTGAGGCTGCCAGTGGTGCTCATGGGTGCGCCGCCGCGAGGAGTTCCCGGGTGTAAGGGTGTTGAGGCGCGGCAAACACTTCATCGCTGGGCCCGCGTTCCACCACCTTGCCGTCCTTGATCACGATCATGTCGTGGGCCAGGGCCCGCACCACTGCCAGGTCATGGCTGATAAACAGGTACGTCAGGCCGTACTTTTCCTGCAGCTCAAGCAGCAGGGCGACCACCTGTTTCTGCACGGTACGGTCCAGTGCAGAAGTGGGTTCGTCCAGCAGGATCAGCGCCGGCTTGAGCACCAGCGCACGGGCGATGGCGATGCGCTGGCGCTGGCCGCCGGAGAATTCATGGGGGTAGCGATGGCGGCTGGCAGGGTCCAGGCCCACGTCTTCCAGCACGCGAATCACTTGGGCTTCGCGGTCCTTGAGGCTGCACGGCGCATGCACTTCCAGGCCTTCGCTGATGATCTGCGCCACCGACATCCGCGGGCTGAGGCTGCCGAACGGGTCCTGGAACACCACCTGCATCTGCTTGCGCCACGGCTGCATCTGTTTTTGCGTCAGGCCGTCGAGGGCCTCGCCCTGGAAGCGAATCGTGCCGCTGGAATCCAGCAGCCGCAGAATCGCCTGGCCCAGGGTGGATTTGCCCGAGCCGGACTCGCCGACAATCCCCAGTGTCTTGCCGCGCTGTACCTCCAGGCTGATGCCATCCACCGCTTGCAGGTACTGCTTGCGCCGGAACAGTCCGCCGCCCAGCGGGAACTGCACACTCAGGTTATCCACCTGCAACACCGTCTCCCGCGCCTCGTGATTCAAGACGATGCCTGCCGGTTCAGCATCCAGCAGCAGGCGGCTGTAAGGGTGCTGCGGGGCGCAGAACAGGGTTTCGCAATCCGCCTGTTCGACAATTTCCCCGGCCTTCATCACGCACACCCGCTGGGCAATGCTGCGCACCAGGTTGAGGTCGTGACTGATCAGCAGCAGCGACATGCCCAGGCGTTGTTGCAGGGACTTGAGCAGCAGCAGGATCTTGCGCTGCACCGTCACATCCAGTGCAGTCGTCGGCTCATCGGCAATCAGCAGTTCCGGTTCACAGGCCAGGGCCATGGCGATCATCACCCGCTGGCGCTGGCCGCCGGAGAGTTGGTGGGGGTAGGCCTTGAGGCGTTCCCGGGGCTTCTGGATGCCCACCAGTTCGAGCAATTCAAGGATCCGCGCCTGGGCCTGTTTGCCGCCCAGGCCCTTGTGCAACAGCAGGGTTTCGCCAATCTGCTTCTCGATGCTGTGCAGCGGATTCAGGGACGTCATCGGCTCCTGGAAGATCATCGCAATCCGGTTGCCCCGCAGTTTTTGCAGGGTGGCGGGCGTGGCGCCGAGCAGTTCCTGGCCGCGATAGCGCACCGAACCGGTGGTTTCGGTGCCGGCTTCGGGCAGCAGTTGCAGGATCGAATGGGCGGTCACCGATTTGCCCGAACCCGACTCGCCCACCAGCGCCAGGCACTCGCCGGGGCGCACGTCCAGGCACAGCTTGCGCACCACGGTCTGGCCGTTGAAGGCGACACTCAGGTCGCGAATCTCGATCAGGTTTTCAGTCATCTCAACGGCCTTCATGAGCGTGGGTCGAAGGCGTCACGCAACGCCTCGCCGATAAACACCAGCAACGACAGGATCAGCGCCAGGGTGAAAAACGCGGTCAGTCCCAGCCACGGCGCTTGCAGGTTCTGCTTGCCCTGGGCGATCAGCTCACCCAGTGACGCGCTGCCGGCGGGCATGCCGAAACCGAGGAAATCCAGGGCGCTCAAGGTGGAAATCGCCCCGGTCAAAATGAACGGCAGGTAGCTCAGGGTCGCGGTCATCGCGTTCGGCAGGATATGCCGGCGGATGATCTTGCCGTCCCCCAGGCCCAACGCCCGCGCGGCCTTGACGTACTCCAGGTTGCGCCCCCGCAGGAACTCGGCGCGCACCACGTCCACCAGGGCCAGCCAGGAAAACAGTGCCATGATCCCCAGCAGCCACCAGAAATTCGGTTCGACAAAGCCTGACAGGATGATCAACAGATACAGCACCGGCAGCCCGGACCACACTTCCAATATTCGTTGCCCGAGCAAGTCGACCCAGCCGCCGTAATATCCCTGCAAGGCACCGGCGGCGATGCCGATGGCGGCGCTGATGGCGGTGAGGGCCAGGGCAAACAGGATCGACACCCGGGCGCCGAAGATCACCCGCGCCAGCACGTCGCGGGATTGGTCATCGGTGCCCAGCCAGTTCACGCTCGATGGCGGGCTGGGGGCAGGGCGGGTCAGCTCTTAGTTGGGGGTGTCGTCGCTGAACGGGATTGGCGGGAACAGCATCCAGCCGCCGTCCTTCTTGATCAGGTTCTGCACGTATTCACTGCGGTAATCCGCCTGGAACGGCAGTTGCCCGCCGAACTCCTGCTCGGTGTAGCGCTTGAACACCGGGAAATACAGTTCGTTCTGGTAGCTGAGCACCAGGGGTTTGTCATTGGCGATCAACTCGCCGCCGAGGGTCAGAATAAACAGGCCGATAAACAGCCACAGCGACCACCAGCCGCGGCGGTTTTTCTTGAAGCGTTCAAAGCGCCGCCGGGCCACGGGAGAGAGCTTGAGCATCAGGCGTTCCTCGCGGCGAAGTCGATACGCGGGTCCACCAGGGTGTAGCAGAGGTCACCGATGAGTTTTATCAAAAGGCCAAACAGCGTGAAGATAAACAACGAACCGAACACCACCGGATAGTCCCGTGAAACCGCCGCTTCGTAGCTCATGCGACCGAGGCCATCGAGGGAGAAAATCACCTCGATCAGCAGCGAACCGGCAAAGAACACCGCGATAAATGCCTGGGGAATCCCCGAGATCACCAACAGCATGGCATTGCGGAACACATGCCCGTAAAGCACCCGGCGTTCACTCAAGCCTTTGGCCCGGGCGGTGACCACGTACTGGCGGGTGATTTCATTGAGGAACGAGTTTTTCGTGAGGATGGTCAAGGTGGCGAAGCCGCCGATCACCAGGGCGCTGACCGGCAGTACCAGGTGCCAGAAGTAATCGGCGATCTTGCCGACGGTGCTCAACTGGTCGAAGTTTTCCGAGACCAGCCCGCGCACCGGAAACCAGTTCAACGAAGTGCCGCCGGCGAACACCACGATCAGGAACATCGCAAACAGAAACGCCGGCATCGCATAGCCAATCACGATCGCGGTGCTGCTCCACACATCGAAACTGCTGCCATGGCGCACCGCCTTGCGAATCCCCAGCGGGATCGACACCAGGTAGGTGATCAAGGTGGCCCACAGGCCGAGGGAAATGGTCACCGGCATCTTTTCGAGGATCAGGTCGGTCACGCTTTTGCCACGGAAGAAACTGTTGCCGAAGTCCAGCTGGGCGTAGCTCTTGAGCATCAGCCACAGGCGTTCCGGCGCGGGCTTGTCGAAGCCGTATTGTTTTTCGATGTCCTTGATCAGTTTCGGGTCCAGGCCACGGCTGGCCCGGGAGCCGCTGCTGAGGCTTTCGGCAGACGAGCCGCCGACGCCACCGCCACCGATGCCTTGCAGGTGGGCGATGGCCTGTTCCACCGGCCCGCCGGGCGCGGCCTGCACGATAACGAAATTCACCAGCAGGATAATCACCAGGGTGGGAATGATCAGCAGCAAGCGCCGCACGATATAGGCAAACATCAGCGGGCTCCCGGGCGTTTGGTCAGTTCGGCTTTCATCTGTTCATTGGTCAGCGGCGTGGGGCTGATTTCCCACCAGGTTTCCAGGGCCTCATCGGTCTTGGCTTCCACGGCCGGGCGGCCGAAGCGGTTCCACCACGCGGCGGAGGTGCCCGGCGGGTAGTAGTTGGGAATCCACAGGTAATTCCATTGCAGCACGCGGTCCAGGGCGTGGGCGTAACTGAGCATCAGCGACTGGGTATCGGCCTTGACCAGGCCGTTGATCAGGCTGTCGACGGCCGGGTCTTTCAGCACCATGTAGTTGTTGGCGCCGGTATCAAACGCGGCGGCCGAACCGAAGTAGTTGTACAGCTCCATCCCCGGCGAGGTGGTAACCGGGAAGCCGGTGACGATCATGTCGTAGTCCCGGGCCATCAGGCGGTTGACGTATTGCGAGGAGTCAATGCGGCGGATGTTGAGGGTGATGCCGATCTGCGCCAGGTTGCGCTTGTACGGCAACAACAGGCGCTCAAGGCCGTTCTGGGCGTTGAGGAAGGTGAACTCCAGCGGCTCGCCCTCGGCATTCACCAGCTTGTCACCGTCGGGCTTCCAGCCGGCCTGTTCCAGCAGGGCCAGGGCTTGCAGCTGCTTGTCGCGGATCATCCCGGTACCGTCGGTGGTGGGGGCCTTGAACACCTGGGTGAAGACTTCGTCGGGAATCTGCCCGCGCAAAGGTTCCAGGATCGCCAGTTCCTGGGCGTCCGGCAGTTGGGTCGCCGCCAGCGGGCTGTTGGAGAAGAAGCTTTGCTGACGGATGTACATGTTGCGCATCATCTGCCGGTTGGCCCACTCGAAGTCCCACAGCATGGCCAGGGCCTGGCGCACGCGGCGGTCCTTGAACATCGGTTTTTGCACGTTGAATACGTAGCCCTGGGCCGGCTGCGGTGCCTCCTTGGCCAGGTGCGCGCGTTGCAGGCGGCCATCATCGAGGGCCGGGCCGTTGTAGCCGATGGAGTAGCCGGTGGCGGAGAATTCGCGGTTGAAGTCGTAGGCACCGCCCCGCAGGACCTGGCGCGCCACTTCGGTGTCGCCGAAGTATTCCAGGCTCAGGTGATCGAAGTTGTACAGGCCGCGGCTGATGGGCAGGTCTTTGCCCCACCAGTTCGGGTCACGCTTGAAGGTGATGGTGTTGCCGGCATCCACCTTACTGATGGTGTAGGGGCCGCTGCCGAGGGGAATCTCGTAGCCGCCGCCGTCGGCGAAGTTGCGGGTCTTCCACCAATGTTCGGGGAACACCGGCAGGGTCGCGACATCCAGGGGCAGGGTGCGGTTTTCATTGCTTGCGAAATCGAAGCGCACCTGGCGCGGGCCTTCGACTTCGACGTGTTTGACGTCGGCGAACAGCGTGCGGTAGCGCAGGCTGCCCTGGGTCATCAGCAGGTCAAAGGAGTAACGCACGTCTTCGGCGGTGATCGGTTGGCCATCGGCGAAACGCGCCTTGGGGTTCAGGTAGAAACGCAGGGACAGACCGTCATCTGACCGCTCCATCTTTTCCGCCACCAGGCCGTAGACCGTGTAGGGCTCGTCCAGCGAACGCAGGGCCAGGGGCGAATACAGCCAGCCATCGACCTGGCTGACCCCGATGCCTTTGTCGCCATAAGGCAGTACATGGTCGTAGCGCCCGATTTCGATCGCCGAACGCCGCAGGCTGCCGCCCTTGGGGGCATTGGGGTTGGCGTAGTCGAAATGGGTGAAGCCGGGTTGGTATTTGGCCGGCTCGCCGTACACGGTCAATGCCGATTGCGGCGCGGCGATCACGGCGGTGCTGGCCAGCAACAGGGCCAGGGTGGAGCAAAACAGGGTAGAAAAAGCGACTCGCATTATCAGCCTTGGGCGCCGGGTGAAGAGGTAAAGGGATTTGTACGCTATGCGCGTACGCCTCGCCAGTCATCACACTGTCACAGATGCACAACGGCCCACCAAAGGGTGGGCCGTTGTTTAAACATTAGCGCGGACTGGATCAGTCCTGACGGCTGGTTACTTCCAGCAGGTGATAACCGAACTGGGTTTTCACTGGGCCTTGCACGGTGTTGACCGGGGCGCTGAATACGACGGTGTCGAATTCCTTGACCATTTGGCCCGGGCCGAACGAACCGAGGTCGCCGCCTTGACGGCTGGACGGGCAGGACGAGTTGGCTTTGGCAACTTCGGCGAAGTCGGCGCCGCCTTCGATTTGCGCTTTCAGTTCGTTGCACTTGTCTTCGGTGGCAACGAGGATGTGACGGGCGGTGGCTTTGGCCATGAGGGGTATCTCCTTGGGTAAAAATGCTGAGCGTACCGGATTCAGGTGGTTATTTCCTGGCAAAGTTCCCCTGGGTTGCCTGGACGGTCAGGATCGGGCCATTACGCCGCTGTGGGTCAGCCAATCGATAAACAGCGCAAACAGCTCCGCCTGGGAGTTGATTTCAAGCTTGGTATACAAATGCTTGCGGTGCATGCGCACGGTTTCCGGGGAAATGCCCAGCACCTGCGCGGTGGATTTCACCGAGTGCCCGCGCAATATCAGGTGGGCGATTTCCCGTTCGCGCACGGTCAATACGCCGCTGCCAAAATGCATGAACGCCGCTTCAATCTGCTGATGCACCTGGGTCTGGGTGAAGGCCTCGTCGCTGATCACCTTGCACAGCCCGCCCGTGGTGCCGAAGCGGCGCAGCAGTTCGCGCACGATGGGTTGGGCGGTTCGTTGCAGTGCCAGTTGTTCGTCGCTGAACTGGCCGGCACTCAGCCCCTGGAACATGCACAACGAAATCTTGCTGTTAGGGCACAGGTCGACGATGTAGTAGCTCTCCTGGGCGCCGCCGCTGCGCAGGTAGTAGGTTTTGTAGTACTCGCTGTTGAAGAAATCGTCCGGGGCGATCTGCGCCAGGTGGTAGAAACCTTCGGCCAGGCCCTTGTCTACCGCGAGGCAGAACGGGTCCAGCAGGTAGCCCCGGGAGAAGTAACGGTTGATGATCTCTTCGTAGTGCGGCCGGGGGATGCCTTGCTGGTAGAGCAAGTGTGGCGCCTGGCCCTGGCGCTCCAGGCTGATCATCATCGATTCGATAGGGGTCAGCGCACTGAGGGCGCAGGCCAGGTGTTCAAGGAATGACGCTTCGTCGACGCTGGCGAAGGCGTGGGCCAACGCACCATTCCAGGCGTCAAGCACCTGGAAGGACGGGGCAGGGCAGTGATCGGCATGCTCGTTCATGCCGGCCAGTCTACCCGCCGGCCAGGGCCCCGGCAAAAGCACCGGGGCGCCCAGGCTCATCGGCCTTGATACTCGCCGCTCTGGCGCAGCTCTTCGGCGGTGTCGAGGATGCACTGGCGCAGGATTTCCACCACTTGATCCACCTGGGCATGGGTGATGATCAGCGGCGGCGACATCACATTCAGGTGGCCAATGGGCCGTACCAGCAAGCCTTTGGCCTGGGCCCGCAGGTGGATCTTCTCGCCGATGTTCACCGCGTCCGGCAGCAGCGCCTTGGTGTGTTTGTCGGCGACGAACTCAATGCAGGCCATCAGCCGCTGGCAGCGCACGTCGCCCACCAGCGGCAGATTGGCCAGGGTTTGCAGGCGCTGTTCGAGGTACACGCCGACGTCTTCGACATGGGCCAGCAGGTTTTCCCGCTCGATGATCTCGATGTTCTTCAGCGCCGCCACGCAACTCACCGGGTGGCCGCTGTAGGTGAACCCGTGGGTAAAGCAGCGGCCCTTGCCCGGCTCGCCGATCACTTGCCAGATGCGCTCCGAGAAAATACACGCGCCCAACGGCAGGTAGCCGGACGTCAGGCCCTTGGCGGTGGTGATGATGTCCGGTTGCATGTCGAACACTTCCTGGGAGGCGAAGAATTTTCCCAGCCGGCCGAAGGACGTCACCACTTCATCCGCCACGTAGAGCAGGTCATAACGTTGGCAGACTTCCCACATGCGCCGGTGGTAACCCTTGGGCGGAATGATCACGCCGCCCGAGCCCATGATCGGTTCGGCAAAGAACGCGGCCACTTTGTCGGCGCCGATGGTCAGGATCTTGTCTTCGAACTCATCCACCAGGAAATCGAGGAACTGCGCCTCGCTCATGCCCTGCGGCGCCCGGTAGTAGTTGGGGCACGAAATGTGGTGGAACAAGTCGCTCATGAAATCGAATTCCGGCGCGCGGTCGGCGGCCTTGTTGCCGATGGACATCGTGAGGAACGTCGAGCCGTGATACGCACTGAAGCGCGAGATGATGTGTTTCTTCTCATGCTTGCCGCGACTGTTCTGATAGAACTGCACCAGGCGGTAGGCAGTATCGACGGCGGTGGAGCCGCCGGTGGTCAGGAACACATGATCAAGATCGCCGGGAGCCAGGCTGGCAAGCTTGGCGCACAGTTCGATGGCGGTGACGTTGGCCATGTCGCAGAACGGGTTGGAATACGCCAGCTGGCGAACCTGGTTGGCGATGGCGTCGGCCATTTCCTCGCGGCCCAGGCCGATATTCGTACACCACATGCCGCCGACCGCATCCAGGTAGCGGTTGCCGGCGGTGTCGTAGATGTAGGCGCCGTCACCCGCCGCGATATTCAGTGAGCCTTGTTCACGGTGTTCGTCGAACATATGAAAACCGTGCATGTAATGGGCCTTGTCGGCGGCGTCCAGTTGGTCGTGGTCGAACTGGGCGAAAAAGTCAGGATTTGGCAGGGTCATGGCGTTTACCTTCAATGGCTGGGTTTCACTTGCCGGTCTTCACGGCATTCCAGGTACGGGTGATCAGGCGCACGGCGGCTTGGGACTGGCTTTTCTGGGTGAACAAGCGCTGCATCGTCGCCGGGTCCGGGTAGATGGCCGGGTTGTCGCGTATATCGGCATTTACAAAGGGCTTGGAGGCCAGGTTGCTGTTGGCGTAGTGAATGGTGTTGCTGACGCCGGCGATCACTTGCGGTTGCAGGAGGAACTCGATGAACTTGTGGGCATTCGCCACATGGGGTGCGTCGGCCGGGATGTAGAAGTTATCGAACCAGATCAGCGAGCCTTCCCTGGGGATGAAGTAACTCAGGTTGACCTTGGCCCCGGCTTCCGCCGCCCGGGCCTGGGACGTGGCGTAGTCGCCGGACCAGGTGGTGGCCATGCACAGCTCGCCATTGGCCAGGCCGTTGATAAAGCCGCTGGAGTCGAATTTGCGGATGTACGGGCGCACGGCCATCAGCACATCCTGAGCGGCCTTGAGGTCTTTGGGCGCCACGCTGTTGGGGTCCAGGCCGAGGTAGGTCAGGGCCAGCGGGATCATGTCGGTAGGGGAGTCCATGAAGGTGATGCCACAGTCGGCGAAGCGCGAAACGATCTTGGGATCGAAGATCATCGCCAGTGAGCCGATGGGCGCATCCGGCATGCGTTCCTTGATCTTGTCGATGTTGTAGGTCACGCCATTGCTGCCCCAGGTGTAAGGCGCGGAATAGGTCACGCCCGGATCATGGGTTTCCAGGCTTTTCAGCACTTGCGGGTCGAGGTTGTTCCAGTCCGGCAGCAGCGCTTTGTTGAGGGGCTGGAAGGCCTTGGCCTTGATCAGCAGCGGCACCAGGGACGCGTTGAGCACCACCAGGTCATAGCCCGAACGCCCGGACAGCAGCTTGCCCTGCACGGTCTCGTAGGAATCGTAGGTGTCGTAGATCACCTTGATGCCGGTGGCTTTCTCGAAGTCGGCGAGGGTGTGTTCCCCGATGTAATCGGCCCAGTTGTAGATGCGCAAGGTGTTGCCCGGGTCGTCAGCGGCCTGGCTGACGGACGTTGATGCAAGCAAGACAGCGCTGAACAGGGCGATAACGGCTTTATGCATGGCGAACCCACCTTGATGTTGTGCTTGTTGTCAGGCCGAGGGGCTGATTGCACTTTCAGGCAGGTGGCGGGTGGGGCGCCATACCCCGTTCGGGTAGGAGGCGGTCAGGGCAGTACGATGTAGTCGTTTCGCGTGACGACCGGGCGGTGTACGCCGGGTTCCAGGTGGATGTAGCGCCCGTCTACCAGGTCGATGGGCAGGCAGTCGTCGATATCCAGTACGCCGTCGGTGTGGGATTGCGTCCAGTGCGTGAGCATCTGCTGTTTGCCTTGGGCTGCCGCCTCCCTGGCCGTGCGCGCAACCACCAGCAGGTAGTGGTGTGCCTCGCCAAAGACGTTCGATTCATACCCGCCCAGGTTGATGAAGTACAGGCGCGGCGCCCCGGCGTTCGGCGCCAGGTGGCTGAGCTGGACTTTCCAGCCGTCAACGCCATCCACCGTCATCCAGGAGTCGATATGCACACCTTTCTGGCTGCCGAACCAGCCCTCGCGCAGTTGCGGGTAGGCGGCTTCCAGGGTGTCGGCGACGGCGAACACCACATCATGCACTTCGATTTTCGCCCGGGGGTGCTTACCCCCCAACATGACCACAAACAGCATTGCAGGCCCTTTCTATGGCTGGGATGGAAAGGGCCACCTTCCTTCGATTGAACCCTTTTGTCCAGTCGGTGCCACACTGTTAATTCGCAAATTCATCAGGAGGTTGTCATGCGCACCATTGATCTGGCCGGCGTACCCGTCCCTGTCATCGGCCAGGGGACCTGGCGCATGGGCGAGGATCCCGGCAAGCGCAGCGCCGAAGTGGCCGCGTTGCAACTGGGTATCGATGAGGGCATGACCCTGATCGATACCGCTGAAATGTATGGCGAAGGCGGTGCCGAAGAAGTCGTCGGCGAGGCGATTCGCGGCAAGCGCGACCAGGTGTTCCTGGTCAGCAAGGTGTACCCGCACAATGCCAGCCACAAGGGCATTCCACGTGCATGTGAGGCCAGCCTCCAGCGCCTGGGCACCGACTACATTGATCTGTATCTGTTGCATTGGCGTGGGCAATACCCCCTTGAAGAAACGGTAGAAGCCTTCGAGCGCTTGCGTGAGGCAGGCAAGATCGGTCGTTGGGGTGTGTCCAACTTTGATGTGGCAGACCTGCAGGAGCTGGCTTCCCCGGCCTGTGCCACCAATCAGGTGCTCTACAACATCGAGGAGCGCGGCATCGAGTTCGACCTGCTGCCATGGTGGCAGCAACACAATTTACCCTTGATGGCCTATTGTCCCATCGCCCAGGGTGGCGAGCTGTTGGCCAGCCCGACCCTCAAGCAAATTGCCCGTCGCCACGAGGTCACACCCGCCCAGGTTTCCCTGGCCTGGGTCTTGCGCCAGGACGGGGTGATCGCGATTCCCAAGGCTGTTACGCCAGAGCATGTCCGGCTCAATGCCGCAGCGGCGAAGCTGGTGCTGGATGAGCACGACCTGGACGCGATTGACCGGGTTTTTGGGGCGCCGAAGCGCAAGCATCCGCTGGCGATGGTCTAGTGGCCGACAGAAACGGTGCCGTCCATGGCGATGCCGTTTCTGTTTCGGTGGCTGCTTAGCCGGCTACCGGGCTGCGCCAGTCATCAGAGCCAGAGGTACCGGAGACCTCATGGGTCCAGACGATTTTCCGGTAAGTGAAATACACATCCTCCAGGTGCGTGAAGTGTGCGTTGTTCGGGTCCTGGCAATTGGGCATCCGTGACTGGATGTCCACCAGGATCGCGTCTTCCAACTCGATGGTGAAGTAGTGTTCCTGGGTTCCGGCTGAAGAGGTTCGGTACCACTCAAGGCGGCACTTGACCATTTCCCCGGAGGTCAATGCGCTGAACAGCAATGGCGACGATTTATCGAATACCTTGCTGATCATCAGGGGCTTGTGCACACGCTGGCCGGTGGGCTGGCCGGATTGCGGGTCACGGGGAATGATCACCTGATGCTGGAATGCTTCCACCAGGATCTGGTCTTCATGGCCTTCCTGGTAAATGTTGCCGACCGAGTCCTGGGTGAACGTGCCTGCCGTGATCAAGCCTTGCTTGGTGCCGGTGATGGATAGATACGCGGGTGTTGGCATGACGGTTTTCCTTGCCTGATAAATGAGGTCGTCCCGGCCGACGGACTTGCCGGCCGGGTAATGCTCGATATCAAGAAGCGTGCCGGAAAGTTCGAGCGTCAATGAAAGCAGGGGGTTAAGGTTTTATTGGTTTTAATTTTGAACGGCATTAAAGGTTTTAATTCGATTTAGTTGTATTTGTTTGCGCAGGGGTGTGCAGTTAGTTGCTCATGTTGATGGGCGTTGTTATTCGCAGAGTTCACCTCATTCATGATGATGCCTGGCGCCTTGGCTGCGCAAATTCTTGCGCGTCGGCGATTTTTCTATTCTTGTAGGAAACTCCTTAACTGCTATTTGGTGGCTTGAACAATGCTTTTTGCATGGATAAGGTTCGTGCTCTTCTCGTAGGGAAGGCAAACTTTAATCAATGTCCTGATGTGCGCTTGAATGGCCATTAGTTCACTGAACATGCTCAGGAAAGTAAAGTGCGGCCCATAATGGTTTACTCAGACAGGCTTTCCGATTATTACCTCGAACTTGCGCAGGCACCCAACTCGAAAACGAGTTATGCGGGGGCCGATATGCGTTTTTCGACCGAGTATGAGGCGCTTGAAACTGAACTGGGCAAGGCGCACTCCATTCACGGAAACAGTCAGCCTGACTGGCAATGGGTCGTGGAAAAAAGCGAGGCGCTGTTACGCCACCAGTCCAAGGACTTGCGGGTCGCTGTCTGGTTGACCTGGGCCTTGCATCAGCGCGAGTCCTTCCCCGGGCTACTCGCAGGCCTCGGATTGCTGCGCTACCTCTGTGAGCATCATTGGGCGGTCGTTTATCCGGGCAAGCTGCGTACCCGCAGTGCCGCCTTTGGCTGGCTGGTCCCTCGCCTCGAGCAGGTGCTTGCACAACCTGTTTCGCTCAAGGATCAGCGGCCCTTGTTCCACTGCATGCTCGAACACCTGGCGCGGCTGGACGAGTTGTGGACCGAACACCTTCTCGAAGATGCGCCACTGTTACTGCCGGTTCGCAGGCAGCTGTCGGACCGATTGCAACAGTCCACCGAAAGCGAACCTCCAGCAGGCGGTAGCACAGGGGTGATCGCCCATATCAGGCAGGTCGCGACTCAGTTGATGGCGCCCGAGCCCATTGTGGAAAACGAAAAGGACGCCCACAAGCTGCTGCGCACGCTGCAGGAACATGCCCGGCCCTTGTCGGCCTGGTGGCAGCGCCAGAATGCCACTGACCTGCGCGCACTGCGTCTGAACCGAACGTTGACCTGGCTGACGATCACCAGTCTTCCGGACTGTGACAGCGAACAGGTAACGCCTTTGCGCGGGCCGGCGCCCGACAAGCTCAAGCGGTATCAGGAGCGCTTTGCCCAAGGGCAGCATACCGACCTGCTGCTGGAGCTTGAGGGCAGCCTGGCCGGAGCACCTTTCTGGTTCGACGGCTTGTACCGGGTGTGGGAGTGCCTGCAGGCACTCCAGGCCGACCTGGCCATGACCGAGCTGGAAGTGCACTTCGCGCTGTTGCTCCAGCGCTTGCCGGGGCTTGCACAGCTGCGCTTCCACGACGGAACACCCTTCGCCGACGACGTCACCCGTGGCTGGATCAACACCCAGGTTGCCCGCCATTTGCAAGCCCCGGTCCCACTCAGGTCGGCACCTGATGCCCCGGCTGCGCCTTGGGACAAAGCGTTGCACGACGTCATGCCCGTGCTGCGCAAGGACGGGTTCAAGGTGGCTGTGCGGTCCCTCAAGCAGGGCATGCAAACCGCAACAGGTGATCGTGCCCGGTTTCATTGGCGGCTTGGCCTGGCCAGGTTGTGTTTGCTGGCAGGCAAGCATGACCTGGCCAAAGTCCAGCTCGATCACCTGGACCACGAGCTGCAGCAATCAGGCCTGCAGCGCTGGGAGCCCGAGCTGGCGGTTGAAGTGCTGCAGCTCTTGCATGGCTGCTGTGACGTATTGCCCCAGAGCCATTCCGTGCGTGAGCGCAAGGAAGATGTCCATCGCAGGCTGTGCCACTTCGATCTCGAAGCGGTACTTGAATAGGCTTTCGAGCCCCCCGAAAAAGGAGAAACACCATGGCGAAAGAAGGTTCGGTAGCCCCCAGGGAACGCATCAATATCACGTTCAAACCCGCCGTCGGCACTGCGCAGGAAGAGGTCGAGCTGCCGTTGAAATTGCTGGTGCTTGGTGACTTCACCCAGCGTGAAGACCTGCGCAAGCTCGAAGACCGCAAGCCCGTCGGCATCGACAAGAACAGCCTCGACGAGGTGCTGGCCAAGCAGGCCTTGGGCCTGGCCTTGAGCGTCCCCAACCGGCTGCAGGATTCAGCCGAACCTGACGAGTTGGCGATCCGGGTCAGGATCAATTCGATGAAGGACTTCAATCCTGCACAGCTGGTTGAGCAGATACCCGAGCTGAAAAAGCTCATGGACCTGCGCGATGCACTTGTGGCGCTCAAGGGGCCGCTGGGCAACACGCCGAGCTTTCGAAAGGCCATTGAAAATGCCCTCGCCGATGACGATTCGCGCAAGCGGGTATTGGCTGAATTGGGGCTGGACAGCTCCGCCGTATGACTCTCTCAGTTAAAAGGACACTGACACCATGACTACCAGCCAAAGCCCGTCGCATGCGCCCATCACGGACGAGTACAGCATTCTCGACAACATCATTGCCCAGACCCGCCTCAGCGCCGACGACGAGGCCTACAGCATTGCAAAGCGTGGAGTCTCGGCATTTATCGAGGAGCTGATCAAGCCGCAAAACAAGGGCGAGCCGGTCAAGAAGCGCCTGGTTGACCGGATGATTGCCGAGATTGACGCAAGGCTCAGCCAGCAAATGGATGAAATCCTGCACCATCCCGACTTCCAGGCACTGGAGTCTTCCTGGCGTGGCCTGCAGTTGCTGGTTGATCGCACCAATTTTCGTGAAAACATCAATATCGAACTGCTCAGCGTCTCCCGCCAGGACCTGCTGGATGACTTCGAGGACTCACCGGAGGTGACTCAGTCCGGACTCTACAAGCACATCTACAGTGCCGAATACGGTCAGTTCGGCGGCCAGCCCGTAGGGGCAATCATCGCCAATTATTTCCTTTCCCCCAGTGCTCCCGACGTCAGGCTGATGCAGTACGTTTCCAGCGTGGCCTGCATGGCTCATGCACCGTTCATTGCGGCGGCGGGTCCTGGCTTCTTCGGCCTGGAGAGCTTTACCGGCCTGCCTGACCTCAAGGACCTGAAGGACCATTTTGAAGGGCCGCAGTTTGCCAAATGGCAGAGTTTTCGCCAGAGCGAAGATGCCCGCTACATCGGCCTCACCGTACCGCGCTTTCTATTGCGTACGCCGTACGATCCCGTTGATTGCCCGGTCAAGACGTTCGCCTACCAGGAACATGTGGCCAGCAGCCACGAACACTATCTGTGGGGTAATACGGCGTTTGCCTTTGCTACCCGCTTGACGGACAGTTTCGCCCGTTATCGCTGGTGCCCGAACATTATCGGCCCGCAGAGTGGTGGTGCAGTGGAGGACTTGCCGCTGCATCACTTTCACAGCATGGGCGAGATCGAAACCAAGATTCCTACCGAGGTGCTGGTATCCGACCGACGCGAATACGAGCTGGCGCAAGAGGGCTTCATTGCCCTGACCATGCGCAAGGGCAGTGACAATGCAGCGTTCTTTTCCGCCAGTTCGGTGCAAAAACCCAAGTCTTTTGGAATCAGTGCCGAAGGCAAGGCTGCCGAGCTGAATTACCGGCTCGGTACCCAATTGCCGTACATGATGATCGTCAATCGCCTGGCCCACTATCTCAAGGTGCTGCAGCGTGAACAGCTGGGGTCGTGGAAGGAGCGCACCGACCTTGAGCTGGAACTCAACAAATGGATTCGCCAATACGTAGCCGACCAGGACAACCCCAGCACCGAAGTGCGTGGACGGCGCCCGCTTCGGGCTGCGCGCATTGTTGTCAGTGATGTCGACGGGGAGCCCGGCTGGTATCGCGTCAACCTGAGCGTTCGCCCGCACTTCAAGTACATGGGGGCAGACTTCACTCTGTCGCTCGTCGGCAAGCTCGATAAAGAATGAGCCGCCGCCACGTGATTACCCAAAACCGCAGCCTTTTCGAGCGCCTGGAGTCCGGCGTGGGGCGCAGCCCGCAAGGTTGCGTCGTGGAATCCGTGGCGGGTCATCTGGCGAAAATGCTCAGCACCCGTGCGGGCAGTGTCCAGACGCTACCTGATTACGGGTTACCTGATCTGAATGACATGCGCCTCAGCCTGCATGACGCGTTGAGCCAGGCTCGGTTCCTGATTGAGCGCTTTATCCAGGCCTACGAACCCCGTCTGAAGGATGTCCGTGTCAAGGCATTGCCTCAGGACCGTGACCCGATGGTGCTGGCTTTTTCCATCGAGGGGGCCATGGAAGTCAATGGCATGACGCAAGCGGTCGCCTTTTGCGCCAGCCTGGCTCACGGCGCACGGGTCGAGGTCAAACCGGATGTCGTTTAACCGCTACTACCAGGGCGAGCTGAGCGCACTGCGACAGTTGGGGCGACGCTTCTGCGAGCGCAACCCGGCACTCGCGCCGTTTCTTGGGGACGCTGGCCAGGACCCGGACGTAGAACGGTTGCTTGAGGGTTTTGCATTCCTCACCGGTCGCCTGCGGCAGAAGCTTGATGATCAATTGCCGGAGTTGAGTCACTCGTTGATGCATCTGCTGTGGCCCAACTATATGCGGCCGCTGCCGTCGTTCAGCATGCTGCAGTTTGATCCGCTCAAGCGCACAGGGCCGGCCATCAGGGTCGAGCGGGATACACCGGTGGAAAGCATTGCGATCGACGGTGAACGCTGCCGTTTTCGTACCTGTTACCCGACGCAGGTCTTGCCGCTGCAACTGGCCGCCATGGAGTACTCGGTACAGGGCGAGGGCGCTTTGCTCTGCCTGCGTCTGGAGATGACGGCCGAGGGCAACTTCAGTGAGCTGGAACTGAACTGCCTGCGTTTGCATCTCGCGGGGGAGCAGCCCGTCAGCCAGGCGCTTTACCTGGGGCTTTTGCGTCACCTGGACGGGTTCGAGTTGCAGCCTTTCGGGCGCGACGGGCTGCCGGTCATCGGCGCCGACGGCGAGCCTGTTTCGTTGCGTCTGTCCAGCAACGATATCAGTCCTGTGGGCTTTTCCGAGGATGAGGCACTGATCCCTTATCCGTTGAATACCTTTCGTGGCTATCGCCATTTGCAGGAGTACTTCGCCTTTCCCGACAAATACCTGTTTGTCGATGTGAGTGGCCTTGGCGCGCTGAGCAGGTTGCCTATTGACGTACTCAAGCAGGTACATGGCGTGACGTTACGCTTCGACATGCGTGGTCGCGGTATTGAGCGAATGGCGCCTACCCTGGACAACGTGAAGCTGTACTGCACGCCCATCGTCAATCTGTTCAAGCACGACGGCGTACCGATTCGCCTGGACGGCAAGCAGGACGAATACCTGTTGTTGCCTGGCGAATACGCCAGGGGGAACTGCGGTGTATTTTCCGTCGACAAGGTCACGGGATGGCGGCCGGGAGGCCTCGGGTACCAGGAATATGTTCCGTTCGAATCGTTTGAGCACGATTTTGGCAGTGCCGCGCCCAGCTATGGCGTTCGCCAGCGGCCATCCCTGCAACATGCCGGCCTGGATACCTGGCTGAGTTTCGACCGGTGTCCAGTGCATGAACAGGAGACCCTGTCGATTGAACTGACCTGCATCAACCACAACCTGCCATGCCTGCTGCAGGTGGGCGATATCAATCAGGCGTGCGAACAGACGCCCGAGTTTCTCTCGTTTCGCAACATCACCGCGGCAACCCCCAGCTTTGCGCCACCCCTGGACAGTGACTTCCTGTGGCGACTGATCAGCAATATGTCGCTCAACTATCTGTCATTGACCGATATCAACGCCTTGAGGGTGATCCTCGAAACCTACGACCTGCCGCGTTATCACGACCGCCAGGTGGAAAAGGTCAGCAGGCGAAGGCTGGGCGCCCTCCGTTCGATCAGTCACCAGCCCGTAGACCGGCTGCACCGAGGCCTGCCATTTCGCGGCTTGCGGGTTGACCTCACCATCGATCCTGAAGGCTACCTGGGGGAGGGCGACGTGTTCGTCTTTGGCTCGGTGCTCAACGAGTTCTTCGCGCTTTACGCCAGCCTCAACTCGTACCACGAACTGCGAGTCATCAGCACACAAGGAGACGTGTACCTATGGCCACCCCGGATGGGCCAGCAGCCCCTGCTTTAACCGCACTGTCCCGAGTGATTCGCGAGTACTCGGTGTTTCAGGCGGTCGCGCAGATTATCGAGCGCCTGCGCGAGGCGCATCCCTCGCTGGACGATGAGGCGCTTTACGATCAATTGGAGTTCCAGGCCAACCCAGGCTTTGGCTTTCCCGGCAACGACATTGATCGTGTGGAGTTTTTTGTCGAGCACGGCCATTTGCGGGCACGGCTTCGCCTCAATGTGCTGGGCCTGTTTGGTACAGGGTCACCGCTGCCGGCGTTCTATGGCGAGCAAGCCTTTGCCGAGGTAGCGGGCGGTAATCCGACGCGGGAATTTCTTGATCTTTTTCACCATCGCCTGCACCGGCTGATAGTGCCGATCTGGCGAAAATATCGTTATCAGGCGAGTTTTCAAACGGGCGCCCGCGATCCCTTTTCCGAGCAGATGTTTGCATGGGTGGGCCTGGGTGGCAGCGCGATTCGCAGCGCGGCTCAACTGAACTGGAAACGCCTGTTGCCCTACCTGGGGCTGCTGAGCCTGCGCGTGCACTCCGCCGCGCTGATCGAGACCGTGCTGCGTTATTACTTCAAGCACAACCGGCTGGTCATCGAGCAGTGGGTCGAGCGCAGGGTAGTGATCGACCAGGAGCAGCGCAATGACCTTGGTCGCGCCTATAGCTCGTTGGGTTCGGACCTGGTGCTGGGGGAGTGCCTTATCGACCGCAGTGGCATGTTCAGGGTTCATGTATTGGCACTCGATTGGCAGCGTTTTCACGAGTTTTTGCCCACCGGGGCGGGTTACGAGCCGCTGTGTGCGCTGGTGCGTTTTGCCGCCCGGGACCCGTTGGAATACGACGTGCGACTGGTGTTGGCGGCGGGCGAGGTCCGGCCGTTGCACCTTGGCGAGCACAACGTCTGCCGCCTGGGCTGGACCAGTTGGCTGGGGCATGAGCGGGCAGACGGCGTGGTCATCCTGGCCAGTAAAAATCATTAGGGATTGATGGATATGATGAATGTGGATCTGCAACAACTTATCCAGGCATTGACGGCGTCCACACGGCGCGACCTGGAGCGCAGCGCCGAGCGTTGTGTCACCCGGGGCGGCGGCGAGGTGCTGGTGGAAGACTTGCTGCTGACGCTCCTGGAGCATCCCGAGGGTGTTCTTATGCGAGCGCTGCAGGATGCGGGCGTGGATGCCGGGGAATTGCAGGCCGTGCTGCAACCTCGGGTCGACCAGAGCGCTTCCCGCAATCCGGTGTTTTCGCCCGCCCTGGTGCAATGGCTGCAGCAGGCGTTGCTGGTTGCCCATCTGGAGCTGGGCCGACGGGAAGTGGACCATGGCGCCTTGCTGCTTGCCTTGTTGCGCAACCCGATGCAGCACGCTGGCAGCCGTTACCAGGCGGTGATGAGCACGCTTGATGCACCGCGTGTGCTCGGATTTCTCTTGAGTGAAAACGCGCAGGCGGCTCCAGCTGAGGCGGGGAGTTCCTTGCTGGAGCGCTTTACCCATGACCTGACTCGCCAGGCCCGGGACGGGAAACTCGACCCCGTGCTCTGTCGCGATAACGAAGTCCGGCAAATGATCGATACGCTCGCGCGGCGGCGCAAGAACAACCCCATTCTGGTGGGCGAGGCGGGTGTCGGGAAAACCGCGATAGTCGAGGGCCTGGCCCTGCGGATCGTCAGCGCGCAAGTGCCAGAGGTGCTCAGGAAGGTGCGCCTGCTGACCCTGGACATGGGCCTGCTGCAAGCCGGTGCCAGTATCAAGGGTGAGTTCGAGCGCCGCCTCAAAGGCTTGATCGATGAGGTCAACGCCTCGCCGCAACCGGTCATCCTGTTCATCGATGAGGCCCATACCCTGGTCGGCGCAGGCGGCTCGGCCGGCAGCTCCGATGCCGCCAACCTGCTCAAGCCAGCGCTGGCACGAGGTGAGTTGCGTACCATCGCCGCGACGACCTGGTCGGAGTACAAGAAGTACTTCGAGAAAGACCCGGCGTTGGCGCGGCGTTTCCAGCCGGTGCAAGTGCACGAGCCGACGGTTGACGATGCCGTGACGATTTTGCGTGGGTTGGTCCCGGTGTATGAGGCCAGCCACGGAGTCTACGTGCGCGATGACGCCGTGGTCGCCGCCGCGCAGTTGAGTGCCCGCTACCTGGCCGGCCGCCAGTTGCCGGACAAGGCTGTGGACGTGCTGGACACCGCTTGTGCCCGGGTGCGGATCAGCCTGGTCACGGCGCCGGACGAACTGCAGCAGTTGCGCGCCGAACTGGCCGAGGGCACGCGCCAGCAACGTGCCGTGCGCAGGGATGCCGACGCGGGGTTGGCCATCGATGAACAGGTGCTGCAGCACCTCACCCGGAGACTGGATGAAGTAGAAGTTGCACAGTTCCAGCTTGAACAACGCTGGACCCACCAGCGCGAACTGGCCGAGAAGGTGCTCTCGCTGCGCCAGCAACTGGCCGACGCCGGTAACCTTGGCGAAAGCACTGAGGCTCTCGCTCCGCTCCTGGCCCAGAACCATCAGGCGTTGCAGGCCATACAGCACGAACAGCGATTGCTCAGCTTCGAAGTATGCCCACGGTTGGTGGCACAGGTTATCAGCGCCTGGACGGGTATTCCCCTGGAGCAGCTTGCCCGCGAACACAGCGCGAAGGTCCTGAACTTTGCGGATGATCTGCGTGGTCGCATCCTCGGCCAGGAAGGTGCCGTGCAGGTCCTGGACCGTTGCCTGCGGGCTGTCGCGGCCGGCGTGAACAAGCCTGATGCCCCCGTGGGGGTATTTCTGTTGGTGGGCCCCAGTGGTGTCGGCAAAACTGAAACAGCCCACGCCCTGGCCGACCTGTTGTATGGCGGCGAGCGCTTTGTCACCACGATCAACATGTCTGAATACCAGGAGAAACACTCGCTGTCCCGGCTGATCGGCGCACCACCGGGTTATGTCGGTTACGGGGAGGGCGGGGTGCTGACTGAGGCGGTGCGGCAAAAGCCCTATTCAGTGATGCTGCTCGATGAGGTGGAGAAGGCCGATCCGGATGTCCTGAACCTGTTTTACCAGGTGTTCGACAAAGGGGTAGCCAATGATGGAGAAGGACGTGAAATCGACTTTCGCAATACCCTGATCCTGATGACTTCCAACCTGGGCAGCGATCTTGTCACCGGGCTGTGCGCCGACAGTCAACGACCGGCTGTCGAAGTACTGCACGCCGCAATCCGGCCGGTACTGACAGCTCATTTCAAGCCGGCGCTGCTGGCCCGTATGCGAGTCGTGCCGTATTACCCGGTGGCAGGCGCGGTGCTGCACCAACTGATTGAACACAAACTTCAGCGCCTGGGCCAGCGTCTGCTTCAGCGCAAGCTCGCATTCAGTCACGCAGGGGATCTTGTCGCACACATGGCCGAGCACTGTAGCCACAGTGGGAGTGGCGCGCGGTTTGTCGACCAATGGATCGAGGAAAACCTGTTGCCGCAGGTGGTGGATCGCCTGCTGGATGCGATGGCCGTTGGCAAGTCCCTGCAGTTCGTCCATGCCAGGCTGGATGCCAACGGCACCGTAATCTGTGAGTTCAGCTGATGGCGGACAATCCGTTTACCCAGTTGCCAAGCCCGCTGGACTACGCCGCTGCCTTGTTGGGATGGTTTACCCGGTTGGGCATCAATAGTGACGAATCGACATTGGCCGATGACTTTGCGGCAGGCGCCGCGCAATTGAGCGGCTGCGAGCTTGGCCAGTTGTACCTGCTCGACCAGGCCACCGGCCGCCTCGAACTGGCTGCCCAGTATTTGCCGGGCCTGTCGCCGCCAGGGGCGGTTGTGAGCTCGGGCGCGGATTTTCGGAACGAGCAACTGTTGCAGTACGTGCTGCAACAGAACCGGGTGTTTAACCTCACCGAGGCAGGCAGCAGTGTGTATGACACGGGGTTTCTGCCAGCGGGCGCGGCGTCCTGGCAATCACTCCTGTGCGTGCCGTTACCGGGGCCGAGCAAGCAGGTATCCGGGATGGTGTTGTGTGCCAGCCTGCGAGCGACGGAGCTGGCTGGCTACGGTGCGTCCCTGGGCCAATTGGGCAGTTTTGTCTTGAGCCAGTTGGCCCTGTTGCGGCGAATGCGCCGGGCTCCCGGTGCGTTGAAGGTGGTTCGCAGCACCCGCAGCACCAGCGCCTACGGCTTGATCGGAAACAGCACGGCCATGGACGAGACGTGCCGCCTGATCGGCAAGGTGGTGCATAGCCCCTACACCGTGCTGCTCCGGGGCGAGACCGGCACCGGTAAAGAGGTGGTCGCCCGGGCCATTCATGCTGCCGGCCCGCGCAGCAGCAAGGCATTTGTGGTGCAAAACTGCGCAGCGTTTCCCGAAGGCTTGCTCGAAAGTGAGTTGTTCGGTTACCGCAAAGGCGCGTTCACCGGGGCCGAAAGAGACCATGCCGGCCTGTTTGACACCGCCCACGGCGGCACGCTGCTGCTCGACGAAATCGGTGATATGCCGCTGTCACTGCAGGCCAAGTTGTTGCGGGTCCTGCAGGAGGGCGAGATTCGGCCGTTGGGTGCCAACACGTCCCACAAGGTCGACGTGCGAATCGTCGCGGCGACCCACCGGGACCTCACCAGCATGGTGGCTGAAGGAAGCTTTCGCGAGGACCTTTATTACCGGCTGGCGCAGTTTCCTATCGAGTTGCCGGCGCTGCGCCAGCGGGACGGGGACGTGCTGCAACTGGCCCGGCATTTCGCCGACAAGGCCTGTGCACTGTTGGGGCGAGCCACGGTGGGCTGGTCGAGTGCGGCCCTGGATCAACTGTCCAGCCACCACTTTCCCGGCAACGTTCGTGAGCTCAAATGCATGGTGGAGCGGGCGGTGCTGCTGTGCGACGACGAGGTGATCCTGCCTGCGCATTTATCGCTGCCATCAACCCTGTCCGCGCCCGCTGTCGACGCAACGCTGCGCCAGCGCATGGAGCGAGTCGAGCGGGTAGTGCTGATCGACTGCCTGCGCAAGAACCGTGGCAATCGAACCCGCACCGCCCGTGAACTGGGCCTCGCCCGGCGCACGTTGTTGTACCGCCTTGCACGCCTGGACATTCCGTTTGGCGAAGTCCAGGGAGAGTGCTGAATGGCACACCCTTTCAATTCCGGGAGATACCTGATGCCTGTTAGTCAGTGGCAAGCCCTGGTGCTTGTGTTGTTTTTGCTGAGTGGCTGTAACACCAATCATGTCTTTGACGACGATGACTACCGTCCGCTGGGTGATCCACGGTCCACCGATCGTGGCCTGTGAGCGCGGAGGAGTCCTGCCATGCAGCTAGTGTTTGAGGTGTGCCCTGCGGGGCCAGCAGAGTCCGCGCCGGCGCTGCGCAAAGTCTTTGACGGTGTGGGGGGCGTCATCGGCCGGGGGGGCGGTTGCGACTGGACCCTGCCTGACACCAGTCGCCAGGTTTCCGGTCGTCACGCGGTGATCAGTTATCGTGACGGCCGGTATTTCCTGACGGATATCAGCAGCAATGGAACCCGCCTGGCAGGCCGCAGTGAGCGTCTGCATGAGGGGCAGCAGCAACCGATAGATGACGGTGCGGTATTTCAGCTGGGGCCGCTGAGTATTCGCGCACGACTGGTCAGCCCACCGCTGGGACAGGGCCAGGACGGATTACACAGGCTGATTCCCGATGATGCATTCCTTGAGCTGGACCCACTGCGGGCACTGGCCAGCGAACTGCAGCGCGAGGACGGGTCGCAAGAGCTGGCGGCCCTGAACATGACCACCTACGAGACATTGCGCTGGACGGACCACGCGGCGGCGGACCGGGATCACCTGACGGTTCCCGAACTTGTGAAGCCTGCGCGCCAGGTTGCCCCAAGTCCGCAATCGCCCGTTCCAGGTCACGGCTCAGGGCCATTCTGGTTGGGGTTTGCGCAGGCACTCGGTATTGATCTGGGCGACCTCGATGAGTCGGCAAGAGAAGTCCTGGCGATCAAGGCCGCGAGCTTGCTCCGGCAAATGACTGAAGGGTTGCAACAGAGCCTGGGCACCCGTAACGAGCTCAGGCAAGAGCTGAAACTGGCACTCACCCAGACGCCGCTCCAAAGCCCCAACCCACTTAGAGACAGCGCAGACGCCAGTGCGGCCTTGGGGTCGCTGCTGGGTGTCGGGCAGCTGGGGCAGGTTTCCGCCGAGATGCTTGTCATGCGGGCGTACCGCGACATGCAGGCTCACGAGGTGGCCTTGCTGGCGGCCTGCCGCGCGGCAGTACGCGGCGCTCTGGCAGCCTTTGCGCCCGGCCATTTGCTGCTGTGCTTCGAACGCCAGGCAAGGCCGCCGCTGATCCCCCGGTGTGGCGCCCGCTGGCGCGCGTATCAGCGCCATTACCAGACACTGATCGAGGACGAGCACTTGAGCGAGCGCCTGCTGGGCAGCGACTTCGCCAAGGCGTACGAGGAACAGATTCGTCTGATCTCAACCCTTCACCGTTATCCAGGATGATCTTCATGTCCCGAGTCACCGTTGCATTGTTGTGCGCTGTAATGGGTTTGCTGGGTGGTTGCTCCCTGTCGCCCTTTTCGAAGTTGACCAAGCTGGACCTGACACTGACCGCCAGCGAACGGGTCAACCCTGATCTCCATGGTCGCCCGTCGCCGATCGTGGTGCACCTGATGGAGCTTCGACACCCCGTGGCTTTTGAAAATGCGGACTTTTTCAGCCTTTATGCTCATGCCGAGCACACGTTGCCCAAGGACCTGGTGAACCTCGAAGAGCTGGAGTTGCGCCCCGGCGATCACTCCACGCTCAAACTCAGTCTCGAGCCAGGCAGTCGTTATGTCGGCGTGCTGGCGGCGTACCGTGATTTGCCTCACTCGCAATGGCGCTATGTGTTGCCGGTGACCGCGCAGCGATTGACCGGCGCTGAACTGATCCTTGATCAGGCCGGCATTCGGTTGGTCAACCCGCAACCCGCGAAGGTGGGCGACTGACATGTACAGCCAAAAAGTCATCTGGCAGGAAGGCATGTTGTTGCGCCCTCAGCATTTCCAGCAAAACGATCGGTACCACGATCAGCAACTCACGCGCCGCACCCAGCTGTTGTGCCGTCACGCCTGGGGCTTCCTGGCCCTGGAAATCGATGTGCAATACCTCAATATGGGCAAGGTCGTTATCAGCCAGGCCAGCGGCATATTGCCGGATGGCAGTCTGTTCGAACTGGGTGGCGCGATGGAGTCGCTGGTGCTGGAGGTTCCGGTAAATACCGGGAAGCAGTCGATCTACCTGGCCTTGCCGCTGGCCACAGGTAACTGTGTTGAAGCCCGTCGACCCGAGCAGATTGATGTGTTGGCGCGCTACAAGACTCTTGCGGTAGACGTCAGCGACTCCAACGCCGGGGAAGAAGCTCGTCGTCAGGTCAATTGCGGGCAGCTGGATTTTCGCCTGTTGCTGGGGGAGCAACACAGCGACCCGCATTACGTGAAGCTCAAGGTTGCCCAGGTGCTCAGTTGCACCGAGGGGGGCGTCAGCCTGGACCCCGATTTTATCCCGAGCTTCATTCACCTGCATGGCTCCGGCTACCTGCTGTCTTGCCTCAAGGAAGTGATCAGCCTGCTCGCTTACCGGGGGGATGCCATCGCCGAGCGGATTCGCGCCAACGGTACCGCCGCCGGCGCGGAGGTTGGCGACTTCCTGATGTTGCAATTGATCAATCGCACCGAACTGGTCTTGCGTCACTACCTGGGCCTGAGCCAGGTCAGCCCTGAAACGCTGTATCGAACATTGCTGTCGATCCTGGGTGAACTCGCGACGTTTGCCAGCGACAGCAAGCGTGCGCACTTCGACGGGCATTACCGGCACAGCGACCAGGGCGCCAGCTTTCGTGGATTGATGGAGCCGATTCGCAGCCTGCTGTCGATGGTGCTTGAGCAGCATGCCATTGAGCTGGCGCTGCAGCCTCGCCAGTACGGGGTGCTGGTGTGCCCGGTGAGCGATCTCAACCTGCTGGGTTTGGCGACCTTCATTCTGGCCGCCAGCGCCCATTGTGACGCCGAGGAGCTTCGTCACCGGCTGCCGGCGCACCTCAAGGTCGGCCCTGTGGAGCGGATTCGCGAGTTGGTCAACCTGCAGTTGGCGGGCATCAAGGTCAAGCCGCTGCCGGTGGCTCCCCGGCAGATACCGTTTCATGCCGCCAACACCTATTTCATGCTTGAACTCGGTGCCCGGGACATTGAGCAGTTGAAGCAGTCGGGAGGATTTGCCTTCCACGTCAGCGGTGAATTTGCCGAACTGGAACTGAAATTCTGGGCCATCAGGAACTGAGACCATGGACAGGGAATACCCGCAGGACGAGAAAACCGTCCTGCTTGATCGACAGGGACGCGGACCGGCGCAGGGACCGATGACCGACTTCGCATCGCCGCCGCGTTTCGAACAACTGGAAGACCGGATGATCTACGCGGCCCGCTTGCGGGGCGCGGAGCATTTCGACATTGGCCTGAACAGTTTGGTGGCGCCTGCCTGGGAGCTGTTGTCCGAGGTGGTCCGCCTCAAGCGCAGTACCGCCGAGGAAAGCCTGCGCGCCCTGAATGAACGACTCTCGGCTGCAGTCACGCTGTTCGAGACGCGGGCCCGGCATGACGGGGCCCAAGGCAGCGAGGTCATGGCGGCGCGGTATGTGCTGTGCAGCGTGATCGACGAGGCAGTGGTCACCACCTCATGGGGCAGCCAGAGCGATTGGTCGAAGATGAGCCTGCTGAGCAGTTTTCACAACGAAACCTTCGGCGGCGAGAAGTTTTTCCAGTTGCTTGAGCGCATGTCGAGGGACCCCTTCAAGCACCTGGCGATGCTGGAGTTGATGTACCTGTGCCTGTCCCTCGGGTTTGAGGGCAAGTACCGGGTGATGGAGCGTGGGTTGTTGCAGCTTGAACAGGTTCGGGACGCGCTGTATCGGCAGATCCGGCATGTGCGGGGTGATACGCCTGCGGCGTGCGCGCCGTCGCCCAGGCCGGAACAGCCGCGCCGGAAACGGCTGAGAGTCGTGTCGCTCACCTGGATTGCAGTGTTTGTCGCCGCCAGCCTGTTGAGCCTGTATGCAGGATTTGCCTGGGTGCTGGGCCAGCAGCGTGAAGCGGTGTTGCAACCGTATCAACTCGTGGCGCCGGATATGTTCCGGGCGCCGCTCTAACGCAGGGAGCAACGCATGAACGCATTCTTCAGGAGCGCGGGCGCCGTGCTGGGCAGGGTTTGGGTCTGGAGCCTGCTGCTGGTGCTCGCGGTCGCAATGACCGTGTGGTTCTTCGGGCCACTGCTGGCTGTCGACGACTATCGATTCTGGCAAGCGGCGGCATCGCGCTTGCTGACAATCAGCGGGCTGTTTTTGTTGTGGGGCCTGGCGATGGTGTATGCCAATTGGCGCAGTATGGCCCGGCAATCAACCGTCGATGACGGCGAACCACGCCCGCGCAAAGGCCAGGTTGAAAACGAGCAGCGGCACCTGCGCGGTCGCTTCAAGGACGCTTTGTACACCCTGAAACACTCCCGGATTTATGGTGAACGCAGCCCGCGTTGGCGTAATGCATTGCCCTGGTATTTGCTGATCGGCAAGGAAGGCAGTGGCAAGTCCCGGATGTTGGCCGCCAGTGGCTTGCAGTTGCTCCAGGATCAGGGCGCGTCGGTAGCGACGCAGGGCGGTGCCACGCGGGACTGTGACTGGCATTTCGCCGAGGACGGCGTGTTGCTCGACGTCGCCGGCCGCTACCTTACCCAGCCTGACAGCCAGGTGGATGGCGCGGGTTGGTCGACGCTGCTGGAGCTGCTCAAGGTGCGGCGCCGGACACGCCCGCTCAATGGTGTGGTGGTGGCGCTGTCCACGGACACATTGCTCCATGGCGGCGAGCGCCAGCTGGAGAATGAGGCGCGGGCAGTCCAGAGTCGGTTGCTGGAGATCCGCCAGACGTTGCATGTGGAGGTGCCGGTCTACCTGGTGGTGACCCAGGCCGACCGCCTGCCGGGGTTTGCGGAGTTCTTCGAGCGGCCGTTGGGCGAAGGCAGTGATGCGGTGTTGGGCGAATCTATCGTCCCAGGCAAAGCGGGTATTGGCATTGCCCAGGTACGACAGGCGTTTGAAGCACTGCTGCAGCGCTTGAGCGGTGAGCTTGTGCAGCGCCTGCACCAGGAACGCAACAGTGATCTGCGCGGACGGATGCTCGACTTTCCCCATCAGGCGGCCCGGATTGGCGAACGCCTGAGCCTCTATATCGACGTTGCTTTTTGCGGCCCGCGTTATCAGCACACCAACGGCTTTCGTGGTTTCTACTTGACCAGCGCCGACGGTGGCCCACAGGCACTTGAACCACGTTCGCACTTTATCCAGGGCTTGTTCAGCCGGGTGATTCTGGCGCAAGCCGACCTGGCGGACCTCGATAGCCAGGAGCGCCGTCGAATCCGCCGGCACCAGGGGGGGCTGGCCCTGGGCGCACTAGTGGTCGTCGTGGCGGCGGGCTTGCTGTGGACCCACAGTTACTCCTCCAATCATCAACGTCTGGAGCAACTGCAGGCGCTGGCACGACAGCCCGCACCCGTGCAGCCTGGGTCAGACGCTACCCAGGCACTCCTGCCGCTGCTGGACAGCCGCCTGGCGGCCACGCGGATTTTCCCCTTGCCGGGCGAAGCCAGGCTGGTTGAGCGGATGGGGTTGTATCAGGGCAGTATAAGCCGTCCGGTGCTGGAGCAGGCCTACGAGCGTGCCTTGGGCCGGCTGTTGCTGTCCCACGTCAGCGAGATGCTGCAGGAACAGGTTCGCGGCAGCCTGGAAGATCGTGAGCGGCTGCTGGATAACCTCCGGGCATACCTGATGCTCAACCTGCGGGAGCGGCGGGATGTCGGCTGGCTGCGTGAGCGGGTGGCGGGGCATTGGTCTGTACGGTTTGCCGGTGAGCCCTCCGTGCAAAACCGGTTGAATGAACATTTCGCGCGCTTGCTTGAGCAACCGTTCGTGCAGCCGCTCGATGACGAGCTGGTGGCCCGCGCGCGCCACGTGTTGCGCGGCGAATCGCTGGTTGACGTGGTGTACCGGGTGCTGCGCGAACAAGCTCGCGGCCTTGAACCGTTGCGCCTTGCACACGGGCGGGTGTTTGAGGGGGGCGAGCGTTCCATTCCGGGGTTTTATACCCGCACGTACCAGCGGCATTTTGAAGCGCAGGGCGCGCGGCTGGTGAATACCATCGTCCAGGACAACTGGGTGCTGGGAGAGGGCGCCGACCTGAGCGCCATGGATTTGCAACGGTTGATGGTGGAGCTTGAACAACGCTACTTCAGCGAGTATGCCGATGCCTGGAGCGAGGCGCTTGGGCAGGTTGGCCTGCGTGAAACTGAAAACTCCAGGCAAGGCGCCGAGCAGCTCGCCAGCTTGACGTCGGCCCAGTCGCCGTTGTTGCAGTTGTTGCAGCAGGTTCGTGACCACACGCGCCTGCCGTCGGCCAGTGAGCGCCTCGACGAGCTGGCTGCCAAGCTGCCTGGGCCTGCGGCAGAGCGGTTGCCGACCGCCGCCGGGCTGGTCAATGCCTTGCCCGACAGCGCACGGCGAGCCATGCAACGCCGCTTCGAGCCCTTGCACCAGTTGCTGGACAGCCAAGAGAACCCGGGGGCCGAGTTAATCGGCGTGTTACAGGCGCTCAACGACTTGCACCTGCAGTTGGCGAGCTTGAATCGCGAAGGCGCGCCGGAGCCGGTCGCGTTCGAGATGGTCAAGCGGCGGATCCAGGGGCAACAGGATGCGCTGAGTAACCTGCGCAACGTGGCCGCGCGTTTGCCGCTGCCGCTGGCGGGCTGGTTCGAAAGCCTGGCCGACGAGCATTGGCGCCGCCTGCTCGACCAGGCCTATCGGCATGTGAACCAGCGTTATCAGAGCGAGGTATATGGTTTCTACAGCAGGGCGATCAAGCTGCGTTTCCCGTTCAATGCCCACGCCAGCAGCGACGTTTCCCTCAACGACTTCCAGGAGTTTTTCAAGCCTGAGGGGATCATGGCGCGATTCTTTGACAGCTATCTGAAGCCTTTCGTCAGCGGTGATTCCGGGCGCTACAGGCTGCGTAGCCTGGATGGGCGCAGCTTGCCGATGTCTCGGGCGTTGCTCGACCAGCAGGCGAAGGTGCAGGTGATCAGGCGCGGTTTTTTTGCGGATGAGCCGGGGGACTTGCAGGTTCGTTTCACGCTCGCACCCTATAGCCTGGACCCGTCGGTGAGTCGCGCGGTCTTGCGTTTGGGTGGCCAGCAGATGGAGTACCGGCACGGGCCGATTGTCCCCATGGCGATGCAATGGCCAGCCGAGGCTGAGAATGGTCGCAGCAGCCTGGTACTGGAGCGTGGCAGCGAGCGGGCGCTGGGGCTCGAAAAAAATACCGGGGCCTGGTCCCTGTTTCGCTTGTTCGACTTGATGCAGAGCGAACCCTCCAGCGGGCAGGATGAGCTGATCCTCAAGGCTGACCTGGCAGGCTTGCGCGCCAACTACCTGCTGACCAGCCGACGCACACCCAATCCATTCCAGATGGCGCAGTGGCGAACTTTTCGCCTGCCGGAGCAGTTGTGAGCCAACCTCGCGACCGCTGGCACAGCGCCGGTCGCACAGACCGTGGAAAGGTCCGTTTACGCAACGAGGATGCCTTTCTCGATTGCCCCGGGACGCGCTGCTGGGCCGTGGCGGACGGGATGGGCGGGCATCAGGCGGGGGATATCGCCAGCCAGCTGGTGGTCGATGGCCTGGCGTCATTGCCCGGCCAGGGCAGCCTGGATGAACGCGTCGAGGCGACCCGTCGTTGCCTGCAATGGCTCAACCGGCGGCTGGGCGATGAATTGACGCTGGCCTCCCATGGCGCCGAGGCCATCATGGGAAGCACGGTCGTGGCGTTGTTGCTTCAGGGCGATCGCGCTGCGTGTGTCTGGGCCGGTGACAGTCGTTGCTATCTGTGGCGCGGGCAGACGCTGTACCAGCTGTCGCGAGACCACTCGCTGTGTGAGCAATTGATTGACCAGCAGGTGAGCCCGGAACAGGCCAGGGCCCATCCAGACGCACGGGCCTTGACCCGGGCCATCGGCTCGCGGGCACCACTGAGCCCGCAGGTCCTGGAACTCGGTACCTTGGCAGGGGATGTGTTTCTGTTGTGCAGCGACGGCCTGTACCAGGCGCTTAGCCACTCTGAGTTGGGCCAGGCCTTGAGCCAGGGAAATCCGCAACGTGTCCTGGACCAGCTGTTTGCAGGTGTCTTGCGCGGTACGGCCGGCGACAACCTGACCGCTGTGGTGGTGCAGTCATGCGCGACCTGACCCACTTTGCCTTTGCCAAGGCCCCGATAAACCCACCGCGCGACGGAGCCCCCGAGTTGCTGGCCGGGAGGTACCTGATCGAGCGCGTGTTGGGCGCAGGCGGCATGGGCGTGGTCTATCGTGCGCGGGACCTGCTGCACGAACAGTTTGGCGAGTCCTGTTCCAGTGTCGCGATCAAGGTGTTGGGCGAAGCCATTCGCGAGTCTGCGGATGCCCACGTGTTGCTGTACAACGAGTTTGCCCTGACCCGCAGCCTGCGGCATGAGCAGGTGGTGCGTGTGTATTCATTTGAAGTGGATGCTCCCGGCCAGATCGCATTCTTTACCATGGAACTGCTCCAGGGCATGACCCTGGACCGGTTGCTGCTGGAGTGCCCCGGCGGTTTACCCTGGCAAGCGCTGCAAGGCATCGCCATGCAATTGCTCGACGCGTTGCGCCATAGCCATCAGCAGGGTGTGCTGCACGGGGATGTGAAACCCGCCAATGTCATGGTGGGAGACGGCGGCTTGCGCTTGTTCGATTTCGGTCTGGGCGAGGCTTGCGGACAGGCCCCGGCGGGTTCTCCAGGCTTGAGTCGCAGCCGCTTCAATGCCTGGACGCCCGCGTACGCCGCGCCGGAGTTGCTGGCTGGCGGAGCACTGTCGGCCAGCGCCGACCTGTATGCAGTGGCCTGTGTGTTGTACGAATTGGCACAAGGCCGGCGCCACGCCAGTGACAGGCCGGCCCGGCCCAGGCAACTGCCTCGTCATTGCTGGCCTGTATTGCGTACGGCGTTGACGGCTGACCCTGAACGCAGGGCCGTTACCCTTGATGAATTACGCGCGGTGCTCGCTGATCGCAGGAAGGGCCTGGGCCGCTGGTTCTAGACGGGCAAGTCGTGCAGCTGGCAATACTCGAACCAACTCAGGCCTGCCATTTGCGCCACCTCCTTGTGCACCTCAAGGCGTTGCGCCTCGAACTCCGCCGGGGAATGCGCCGTCAATTTCAGCGTCAGTTCCCAGGCGAACAAGCCCTGTTGCTCGGCTTCTGCCTCGAAGGCTTCATGCAGGCGCTCGGCGCGGTACTGCTCCATGGTTTCCCCTTTGGCCTGGGCCGCCAAGGGGTTCAACGTATTCAGTTCCGCGGCCAGGGCCGGGTGTTCACTCAAGAATCGGTCCAGGGCTAGCTGGTGGTTTTCGCCGGGTTGGGACAAAGGTTTACTCCACGGTAAGAGAGACGGTCAGTCTGGCTTGGACATTAAAAAAGCCGCCATGGCTGCATAGGCGGGCAAGGTCACCCCATCATTGGCGGCGTTGCCGGCCACCGGGTGGGAGGCATAGCGAACAATCGCCATTTCGGCCTTGGGGTCGATGTAGATGCTCTGGCCATGCACCCCGCGGGCCATGAAGGCGCCGTCGGGATTGTGGGTTACCCACCACATGTTGCGATAGCTCCAGCCCTTCAATTGAGCGTAGCCGGCCTGGGCGAACGCCTGCTTGTCGCCGCCCTGGCGAATATCCGTCACCACGTTTTCGGGCACGATCTGCTGGCCATTGAAGCGCCCGCCGTTGCGCAGCATCTCGGCAAACCGGGCCAGGTCCCGCAGCCCGGTGTTCAGGCCGCCACCGGCGAAGGGTGTGCCGATGGAGTCAACGGTGAAGTAGGCGTCCTGTTCGGCGCCAAGCCGACTCCAGATGCGTTCGCTGAGCAGTTGCGCGACATTGCGCCCGGTCGCGCGGGCAATCACCCAGCCGAGTACGTCGGTATTGACGGTCTTGTAGCCGAAGGCACGCCCGTGTTCGCCGCGCTGCTTAACCGTTTGCAGGAACTCGTAGTAGCTGCGCGGCCCGGTGTAGTCCTTGGGTTTGGGCAGCGGGTTGCCGGCCTGGGCGTGGGCCCAGACTTCGGCGTTGGGGTCGGCATAATCTTCGCTGTAGTCCAGGGCGGTGGTCATGTCCAGCACCTGGCGCAAGGTGGCGCTGCCAAAGGCCGAACCGCCGAGTTCGGGCACGTAGTCGACGATCTTTTTCTGTGGGTCCAGGGTGCCATCGGCCACCAGCATCGCGCCCAGGGTACCGATCACCGATTTGGTGACCGACATGGCCGCGTGTTGCCCATCCTCCTTGAGCACCCCGAAATAACGCTCATAAACCACCGTGCCGCGATGCATCACCACGATGCCATCGGTGTAGGTGGCGTCCAGGGCCTGGCGCCAGGTCAGCGGCTGGGCTGCACCCACTGGCTGCACGGGGATTGCATCGAGTGCCGGGTCGAGTTTGCGTGGCAATGCCAGCGGTGCGCCGAGCCCGCGGGAGACGTTAACCGTGGGCATCAATTGGCGAAAGTTGGCGACACTCCAGCGCATCGCCGGGAAGCGGAAATAGCTGCCGTCTTCAAAGCGTACGGTGCGGTCGGCCGGCGGCGGTGCGCCGACCATCCATTGCAGCCTGGCCGGGTCGCTGGCCTGGGCATCGGCGAAGGTCGGGGTGGCGGCGCCGGCCAACGGGCTGGTCAGCCCAAGCAGCGCACAGGCCATGAGGGGAGTGAATCGCAGCATCAGTCGAGTCCGTTCGAGGGGTGCGTCGTTTTTTACGACAACCAGTGCGCCAAAGGATGGGCCAACCCGAGCCAATCGACAAGCAGCAAGCCCCTGCGGTGATTCTGAATAAATGCGCCAGGGGCGGCAAAAGCCTTTCGCTTGCGGTGTCAGGGCGTGTAGCGTTACCCCGTGATAAGGCGACAGCCAGGTGTTATTTTGCGACCCTGGCATCAGGGACCGAGGGACAGGTGATGGCGCAAACGCTGTTCAAGCTTTTCTTCACCCAGCGGCTGGCGGCCCTCGCCAGTACCGAGTCGTTGCGGGCCATACGCGAGGGGCTGTTGTGGATCCTGCCGTGCCTGCTGGTATCGGCCGGTTTCCTGATCCTGTCCGAATGCGCCCGAGTGCTGGGTTTCGACCCTCAGGTGGTGGCCTTCCTGGCGGGGTTGCACAACCAGATCAGCTCGGTGATCCCGCTGCTGGTGGCAGCCTCCATCGGTTACATGCTCGCGATCCAGCACCGCCTGCCGCAACTCCCGGTAGCGTTCCTGTGCCTGGCCCATGTAGTGATCGCCACGTTTGTGCTGCGGGATTTTCCCCGAGCCTCGGCGACCTTCGTGTTGTTCATCGCCATCGCCTCACCGCTGATCAATGTGCCCGCCATCGCCTGGCTGCATCGGCGTCGCTGGACGCGGTTGATCAACGAAGACCTGGTGGGGCACAACCTCAAGGGCACCCTCAATATGGTGGTGCCGGGGGCGATCACGGCGCTCGGGCTGGTGCTCGTGCTGTCGTTGCTGTTGCAGATTCCGCAGGTGGCACAGCTTCAGGGGCCGCAGGTGCTCGATGCACTGGAGACGCCCTATGGCAGCGGCCTGTTTGTGACCCTGATGAATTCGCTGCTGTGGTTTTTCGGGATCCATGGGGTCTACGCCATGCAGCCGTTTTTTGATGTGCTGGACCAGGCGGTCGGGCTCAATAATGCGGCGGTGGCCGCGGGCGAGCCGGTCAAATATCTACTGAATGGCGGCTTGCTGGGCAGTTTCGCGTTTATCGGCGGTTCGGGTGGTGCCCTGTGCCTGCTGCTGGCGATCCTGCTGTTTTCCAAAAGCCGGTCCATGCGATTGGTGGCGATGGCGAGCCTGCCGTTGTCGTTGTTCAATGTCAGTGAAGTGCTGTTGTTTGGCTTGCCGATCATTCTTAACCCGCGGCTGTTCATTCCCTTTCTGGTGGTCCCGGCGTTCAACGTGATACTGGCGTTGATGGTGGTGCAGATTGGCTGGGTGTCGCCTGCGGTGGTGAGCGTGCCATTTACTGCGCCGGTGTTGCTCAACGCCTACCTGAGCACCCACGGCGATCTCGCGGCAGTGTTGCTGCAGGTGGTGTTGCTGGGGGTTGGCATGCTGATCTATGCGCCCTATGTGCGCGCGATCAACCGCCAGGCCACGGAGGGCGGTACGGTGTATTTGAAGTCGCTGGACATGACCTTTCGCGGCCTGGAAGAAAAAGGCCGCTTGCTGGAGCTGGACCCGGTGATGGCGTCCCACAAGGCCCAGGCGCGCCAGGTCAGCGAGTTGAGCCATATCCAGCAGATCAGCGACTACGAGTTCTACCTCGAATTCCAGCCGCAGATTTCCACCCGGACTGGGCTATGCACCGGTTGCGAAGCGTTGATGCGGGCCCGGGACGCCGAAGGTACGGTGCATTCACCCTGGGAGTTCCTGCAATGGCTGGCCCATGCCAGGTTGATGCCCGACGTGGATGTGTGGGTGGCATCCCAGGCTGTGCGCCAGTACCAGAAGTGGCAGAAGGTCGGGTTTACGTTGCCGATGACGATCAATATCTCCAGTGCCACGCTGACTACCCCGGCGTATGGTGATCGGCTGGTGGAGATACTGGCCCAGGCCCACGGGCAGGTTTCGGTGGAGATCACCGAGGATGCGCTGGTGGGCGATATCCAGGGCACGCGGCAGATGATCGAGAAGCTCCAGGCGATTGGTGCCAAGGTGTATATCGACGACTTCGGCACCGGATTTTCAGCGCTGAGTTACCTGCACCAGTTCCCCGTGGATTTCATCAAGATCGATCGCAGTTTCGTGGTCGCCCAGCATGATCCAAAGGGCGCCCAGGTGTTGACCGGGATGCTGCGGTTCTGTGAGGCGTTGAACCTCGGGGTGGTGGTGGAGGGCGTGGAAACCGCCGAGCAACTGGCGTTTTTGCAGTCGGGCTCGGAGCTGATCATCCAGGGCTGGTATTTCAGCAAGGCGCTGCCGGGCGATGAACTGGAGCGGTTCGTGCGCGGGCGGTATACCCAGATGCAATCTAACGCTCCAGAACCCCTCTGAAGGTTGCGCTCAACGCCCGCAATGTCTCGCGGGAGCGGCCGTCGCTGATGCGGCTATGCAGCACGATTTCACTGACGGGCAATGCCGGTAATCCGTACTGTTCGCTGACGTCCACGGCGCCCACCGGCGCCACTCGCCGGGCCAGCGCCGCCACACCCAGGCCGGCGCTGACTGCTGCACCCACCGCCATTACGCCGCCGCCGACAAACACTTCGGTCCAGTCAATCCGCGCCTCATCCAGCGCGCGCACCGCCAGGTGTCGCACGCCGCAGGGCGAGGCCATGGTTGCCATGCGCAGGGGCGTGCCGGGCGTGTGCTGCCAGGTAGGCGCGGCGAACCAGCCAAAGCGCTCCACCACCAATACCTCACCGTCCTGGCGATCGCCTTCGTTGCGCACGATCACCGCGTCCAGTTCGTTGCGGTCGAACGCCGCCACCAGGTCGCGGGACGATGCAATCCGCACCTCCAGGATCACCAGCGGGTCATAGGCGGCCAGGCGGCTGAGCCACAGTGGCAGGTCCGGCCCGGCCACGTGGTCGCTGATGCCGATCACCAACCGTCGCGGGGCGCCATTGCCCATGTCACCCAACGCCCGTTCGTGGGCATTGAGCAATGCGCGGGCGGCGACGATGAACTGCTCGCCCTGGGGCGACAGCCGCACATGCCGCGGTGTACGAACCAGCAGGCGATAACCGAGGCGTTCTTCCAGGCGCTTGAGCTTGAGGCTGATGGCTGCCTGCGAGGTGTCCAGTGCCTGGGCCGCGCGGGTGAAGCTGGCGAAATCGGCGACCAGGACAAAGGCGTGCACGGTGTCGATATCCAGCGGCTTGAGTGCGTCGGTCATTTCAGTTCCTTATCACACCTATATCCGGTGATATCTTGCTGAAATCATGGGCGCTGCGCAAGCTGGGCACTCATCTGAACAGGAGCGCCATGATGTTTGCCAAACAGTATTCACACCGCTTGCCAGCCGATTACGACATGGGTGTCATCCGTGAGCGGGCCGCTCGCCTGGGGCCGTTGTGGGATCATGCCGAGGGTTTGCTGTTCAAGGCGTTTATCGCCCAGGAGCGAGGGCAGGGGCCGGGGG
>NZ_JBYSWF010000030.1:0-38175 GCF_058780865.1 Pseudomonas sp. GP01-A4 | reverse complement strand
CCCCCCCCCCCCCCCCCCACCTGTATTCGTCGGTTTATCTGTGGTCGGATCCTTTGCAGGCTGCGGATTTCTTGCTCGGCGAGCGCTTCCAGAAGGTCCTCGACAGTTTTGGCCAGCCGCACATTGAGTCCTGGTTACCGCTGGACGTGCAGCGAGGTCCGGCGCAAGACGCCTTGAGCCTGTATCGGGAGGAGTGGGCGCTGGCGCCGGGGGCGGACCGCGGGCAAATCCTCGCCGCAGAAAAGGCCCGCAACCAGCAGCTCGCGGACAGCAGCGATAACTTCGCGGTGTTTCTGGCGCTGGATGTGCAGGCGTGGAAGCTGGTGCGAATTACCTTGTCGGCCAAGGTGCTGGATGTGAACCATCCGGGCAATGGCTACGAGGTGTTCTACCTGGCGCGGCCCGGGGTGTGAATGCCGGTAGCCGCCGATGCGTCGGCGGCTACCTGTACTGTCAGGAGTTGAGACGCGCCTGAGGCTGGCTCAGCTTGCGCTCGGCCACGGCGCCGAACACCAGGCCCAGGGTGGTCCACAGCACCAGTTGAATCCCCAGGGAAGCCACGCGGAATTTCCACAGCAACACTGCCGAGAACTGTTCCGGCACTTCGTTGATGGTCGGGAACAAGCTGCCGGCCACCGACACGATCACGATGTACAGCGCCACACCGAGGATCGCGCCTGCCCATAGGCCACGGCTGGCAATCAGCTTGCGCGCCGCGTTGATCGCAATCACCGCAGCCGCCACCGACACCAGCAGCATCAGGAAGAACAGCTTGGTGCGTTGCGCGATGGTGGCCGGGTCGCCCACCGATGGCGGGTTGGCCGGATACTTCAGCCCCGGCACCACGATGATCGTCACAAACGCCGCCAATGCCAGCAGCGCTGCCAAGCCACGGGGGCCGACCTTGCCGATGCGGCCCAGGGAGTAGGCGAACACCAAGGCGAAAATGCCACCCAGGGAGACGCTGTACACCACCACGCCGGTGAACAGGCCGAAGGTACTTTGTACGTCGCGGCTCACCAGTTCTTCTTCCGGCGCGTCGCCGTGCATCTGTGCCATCTGATCTTCGAAGGCGATGGCCTTGTCGATCTGCGGCTCACCAAAGGTCTTGGCGAAGCCGAAGGCCAAGATGCCGGCGAGCAGGCCCACCAGCATCCCGCGAACGAGTAAATGCCCTGTCATGTCGTCACGCTCCAATCAATGGCAGGGGAAACCCAGCAGGTGGCGACCGTCATGCACAAACTCATGCACGTACATGCCTTTGAACACGGCCGTCGCGCCTTGCTCGGCGCCGACGAAGTAAATCGCGAGCAACAGCAGCAGGCCGCCGAAGATCGCCCAGGGCAGGATTTCGCCCAGGGGAATGGACGGTATTGAAACGTCGGAGCCAGTTGCAGCGGTATAAGCCATGAGAACCTCCAGGGATGACGCGTCCCGAAATGGATAGCGAGTTAGCTGAAACAGGGTCTGGCTTACGGCTAAAAGGCCGAATACAGTGGCGCGACCGCGCCGGCATTGAACCGGCTTCCTGTTGCAGAATAGTTGAAACATGTTGAAACAACTTCGCAAGTCTACGCTGACTGCACCTTAAAACCAGAGCGATTTGTCATGCAGGCCACCCGTTTGACCCTTGTTGCCCACGCCAGCACCCGTGCCCAGAAACAGGCACGCTTTGCGCTGGATGAGTCGGTGGAGATGGACTGGCAGCAGGCGGCGCTTTCCCAGGGGCAACGCTTCAAGCGTGCACCCCGGGTGCTGTGCGGCCCGGAGGCGCGGACCCGGCAGACGGCGGCGCTGTTTGCCGACGATGCTTTGGTTGAAACAGCCCTGCGCGATTGTGATTTTGGCCGCTGGCAAGGGTTCGCGATCGAGGAGGTTCAGAAGGCCGAACCCGAAGCGCTTCAGGCCTGGTTGACCGACAGCACCTCGGCGCCCCACGGCGGCGAGTCGGTAGTGCAACTGTGTGAGCGGATAGGACAGTGGTTGCAGTCCCTCGAGCAATCCCCGGGGCATGTCGTGGCGGTGACGCATCCATTTGTGATCCGCGCAGCGCTGCTGCATGTCATGCAATGCCCACCCGCCATGTTCAACCTGATCGACGTGGAACCGCTGTCATCCACCGAGTTGCGATTCAATGGGCGTTGGCGCCTGCGCCTGGAAACTCACGCCTGACGTCCCGAACATGGCAAAATCCGTTCCCCGCACCGAGACCACCCATGAAGACTTTCCCATGAAACGCATCCTGATCATCGGCATTGGCGCCGGCAACCCTGACTACATCACGATGCAGGCGGTCAAGGCGCTCAACCGCACCGACGTGTTTTTCCTGATGGACAAGGGCCAGAGCAAGGACAAGCTGATCGACCTGCGCCGGGAAATCTGCGAGACCTACATCACCGATCACGCCTACCGCTTTGTCGAGGCCGATTGCCCCGAGCGGGTGCGCGGTGATATCGACTACACCACCGCCGTGAAGGACCTGAACCGCGACAAGCAGCAGACCTTCGAACGGATGATCAATGAAGAAATGGCCGACGGCGAAGTGGGCGCATTCCTGGCCTGGGGCGACCCCGCACTGTACGACAGCACCATTCGTATCCTGCAGGCGATCCTCGCCAGCGGCAGCTGCGAATTCGAATTTGAAGTGATCCCCGGGATCACCAGCGTCCAGGCGTTGGCGGCGCAGCACAAAGTGCCGCTGAACCGCATCGGTCGCTCCATCGAAATCACCACCGGGCGCCGGTTGGCGGCGGGGCAGGCGAGTGATGCCGACACCCTGGTTGTCATGCTCGATGCCGAAGATTCCTACCGCACCGTGGCCGATCAGGACCTGGATATCTACTGGGGCGCCTACCTGGGCACACCGGATGAAATCCTGATCAGCGGCAAAGTGGCCGAGGTTGCCGAAGAGATTGAACGTGTGCGCAAGGCGGCGCGCCAGGCCAATGGCTGGATCATGGATACCTATTTGTTGCGCAAACCCTAGAGGTTGATGCTCATGCTCAAACTGATTGCCCTGACGGTAGCGCTGTTTACCGGCGCCGCACAGGCCGAAGACGTATTGCACACCGACCTGCCGCTGCCTTACCTGGAACAGACTCAAAGTGATGCCCGCAACGAGCCGCTGGTGATCTTCCTGCACGGTTATGGCAGTGACGAGGCCGACCTGTTCGGGCTCAAGGACCGCTTGCCGTCGACCTGGACCTACCTGTCTGCACGGGCACCGATGCCGGTGGAGGGCGGTGGTTATCGCTGGTTTCGCAAGAAGCCGGGCGATGGCGATTTTGATGGCGAGACCGCCGACCTGCAGAGCAGCGCCAAGCTGATCGAAGCCTTCGTCGCCCAGGCCACCACCAAGTACCACACCCAACCTGAGCGGGTGTTTCTGGTGGGTTTCAGCCAGGGTGCGATCATGTCGTATGAAGTCGGGTTAAGACATCCCGAAACCCTGCGCGGGATTGCGGCGTTGAGCGGCAGCCTGCTGCCGGTACTCAAGGCCGAACTCAAGCCGGATGCGCGACTGGGCAAGCTGGCGATTTTCATCGGTCACGGGACGCTGGACCAGGCGCTGCCGTACTACTCGGCAACGCGGGCCAACGAGGTATTGCAGGGGATTGGCCTCACCCCGGAATTCCACGGCTACCCGGGGATGATTCATACCGTCGGTGAGGCGGAGTTGCTGGACTTGAAGCAGTGGCTGGAAAAGAGCCTGCGTTGAATCCTGAGATGTGAGCGCGATCAAAAATGTGGGAGCGGGCTTGCTCGCGAAGACGGTGTTGCAGTCAGCACATGTATTAACTGACCCACCGCATTCGCGAGCAAGCCCGCTCCCACATTGGATTTTCACTGCCAGATAAAACCGGTTATTTACCGCCGATAATCTGCTTCACCAACAGTGCATGACCGGCTTCATCATCCGCCCGGGAAATGGCCTGCACCACCAATTGGTGGCTGCCGGAACCCGTCAGGAAGGTGGAACTCAGTGTCTTGCCACCGCCCATGGTCGCGGTGCTGTCGACCTGGCGCAAAGCCAGGCCTTTCACGGTGAGTTTCTTCTCGGCGCCTTTCTTGAAGTCCGGCAGGGCGGCGCTTTGTTCCTTGACAAAATCCGCCACGGCACCGTCGAGGAACTGCGGGTCGTTGTCCTTGATCAGGCCGGCGACACTCGGTTTTTCGACGACGAAGATCACGCTTTTGGTGGCCTGGTCACTGTACATCGTGCCGCTGGCGCCTGCGGTGCCGTGCTCGGCATCACCGGCCGGCAGTGGGTCGGCCAGGTAGGACTTGGGCAGGTTGAAGCTGAACTTGCCATCCAGGGTGGAGATGGTCTGGGTGGCGGTCTTCTGCGCCGCTGGCTTGCTGGCGGCGAGGACTTGGCTGGCGCCGAAGCCGGCGGCCAGCGCTAGGGCCAAGAGGGCTGCGGTCTTGCTGAGGGTGGCCATGAAGCTCTCCAGGGATGAACGAAATTGCGCCGTATTCTGTCAGAAAACTCGCAAGATCGTTCATCTCCATCCCTACACCTTGTCGGACTCTTCCTCGATCCGGTCCATCTCAAACAGCCGTGCCAGTTCCGTCCGGGCTTCCTGGGCAGACTGCATCACCTTGGCCGCGTCGTCATACACGGCGTGTTGGGCCGCCAGCAATTGCAGGTCATGGTTTTTGAAGCGGCTGATGCGCGCGTCGGCCTGGGCCTGGGTCAAGCCAAGGCCCACCAGGGTGCGGCGGCTCATTTCCAGGCTGGAGTAAAACGTCTCGCGCACCGGTGACGCGTCGAGGTCCACCAGGCGGTGCACATGCTGGCGGTTACGGGCACGGGCGATGATCTTCATGTGCGGGTAGAGGCTGCGTACCAGCGCGGCGGTCTTGATGTTGATCTCGGGGTCGTCCATGGCGATCACGAAAAACTCGGCCTGGTCGACTTTCGCTGCGTGAAGGATTTCCGGGCGCTGCGGGTCGCCGTAGAACACCGGCATGCCGCCGAAACTGCGGGTCAGTTCGATGGTTTCCACCGAGGTGTCGAGGGCAATGAACGAGATGTTCTGTGCCCGCAGGATCCGCGCCACGATCTGCCCCATGCGGCCCATCCCGGCGATCACCACCCGTGGCGCATCGCTTTCGATGGCACGGTATTCCTCGGGCACTTCCACCGGCTTGGCCTTGGGCTTGAACAGCTTGGGGCAGAGCAACAGCAGCAATGGCGTCACGGCCATGGACAGGGTGATGGTCAGCACCAGGATGTCGTAGAGGTGCGGCTCGAACAGGCCCTGGTCGCGGCCGATCTTGAACACCACGAATGCGAACTCACCACCGGCTGCCAGCACCACGCCCAGGCGCAGCGCGCTTTCAGGGTTCAGGCCGCCTGCCAGGCGACCCACGCAAAACAGCAGCGGCAACTTGATGGCGATCAGCAGCAGGGTCAGCCCCAGCACGATCACCGGCGCGCTGAACAGCAGGCTGATATTGGCGCCCATGCCCACGCTGATAAAAAACAGACCCAGCAGCAGGCCCTTGAACGGTTCGATCTGCGATTCCAGCTCATGCCGGTATTCGGAGTCTGCCAGCAGCAACCCGGCGAGGAAGGCGCCGAGGGCCATGGACACGCCCACCAGTTCCATCAGCCATGCGGTGCCGATCACCACCAGCAACGCGGTGGCGGTGGAGACCTCCCGCAGGCCGGTCTTGGCGACAATGCGAAACACCGGCCGCAACAGATAGCGCCCGCCGATGATCACCACGGCGATGCTGCCCAGTACTTCCAGGCCGTGTCGCAGGCCCTGGGAGGTGGTGGCAGGATGATCGCTGCCCGCGAGCAGCGGCACCATGGCGATCAACGGGATGGCGGCGATGTCCTGGAACAACAGAATCGCAAAGGCCAGTCGCCCGTGGGGCTGGTTGAGTTCCTTGCGCTCGGCGAGGCTTTGCAGGCCAAACGCGGTGGAGGAGAGCGCCAGGCCAAGGCCCAGCACAATCGCGCTGTTCCATGATTGGCCAAACACGAACAGCGCGACCACGCCGATCACGGTGCCCGTCAGTAACACCTGTGCCAGGCCTACACCGAACACTGCCTTGCGCATCACCCACAGACGCTTCGGTGACAACTCCAGGCCAATGATGAACAGCAGCAATACCACCCCAAGTTCGGAAAACTGGCTGACGCTTTGCGGGTTGCCCACCAGGCCCAGCACCGATGGGCCGATGATCACTCCGGCCAGCAAGTAACCCAGCACGGCACCCAGTTGCAGGCGCTTGGCCAGGGGCACGGTCAGGACGGCAGCGAGCAGGAATACAACGGCCGCTTGTAACAGGTTGCCTTCATGGGGCATTGGGAACTCCGGGATCGTTTTGCTGAATCAACAGGTTTTACTGTAGGAGCGAGCTTGCTTTGCAGGTCCCAAGGCCTTCGCCTCCGGGTTCATTGGATGTCGTCCGGTTCTTTCGCGGCACTCTCCAAACTATTAATACCATTTATTTCAATGAGTTTTATGCACGTGGCGGTCGGGATCATCCGTGGTGCCGGCGCTGTGGTCGTGTCTTCAGCCGCGCGAAAGGGTGGTTTTTTATGGGCTGAGCATTGTGCGGGAATAATCTACAAACACTTTTCCGGGACAAACGGAAGCCTGTACACGCCAGGAACTCCTACAATTATGCCCTTGAGTTTATATTCCATGGATGGAATATTTTCATGAGTTGGGACATTGAATACACGGACGAGTTTGGAATCTGGTGGGGCGGTCTGGATGCAAAGGAGCAATCCTCAGTATCGGTCAGTGTGGATTTACTGAGCCTTCTGGGGCCAGGCCTTGGCTTCCCCCCGCAGCAGCGATATCAAGGGCTCCAGGCATGGCTGCCTGCGAGAGTTGCGGGTGCAGCATGCCGGGCGGCCTTACCGCGTTCTGTATGCATTTGATTCGCGCCGGTGTGCCTTGTTGCTGATTGGCGGGGATAAAACCGGTCGAGGCCGTTGGTATGACGAATACGTCCCGCTGGCTGAGAAGTTGTATGACGAACATTTGGAAACACTGCTTAAAGAGGGCCGTCACCATGGCTAAAAAATTCAGTGAGTTGCAGGCTCGCATGACACCGCAAGCCCGGGCCGATGCAGAGCGCATCTTCCAGCAACAGCTGAAAGAAATGCCCCTGCATGAACTGCGCAAGGCGCAACAGATGAGCCAGGATACGCTGGCCAAGGCGCTGAATATCAATCAGGCGGCAGTGTCCAAAATGGAGCGGCGTACCGACATGTATATCAGCACGCTGCGTAACTATATCCGCGCCATGGGAGGAGAACTGGAGATTGTCGCTACGTTTCCTGATGGCCAGGTAAAGATCGAGAACTTTGCCCACTGAGTCATCCGCTCCGTCAAAGCCCGGCCATGCGCCGGGTTTTCTGTTCGCTGAATGCCTGTCGTCATTGTGCAGCTTAATGGACAATACTCGCCATTCTCGCCCCATCGGACATCAACGTGAACCAACTTCTCGCCATGCGTGCCTTCGTCCGTGTCGTCGAAACCGGCTCCTTCAGCCGCGCGTCCGACCAGTTGGCACTGCCGCGTTCTACCGTCAGTAAACTCATCACGGACCTGGAGAAGCACCTTGGCGTCAAGTTGATGCATCGCACCACCCGTGCGCTGGCGGCGACGCCGGAGGGGTTGGAGTACTACAGCCACGCGCTGTGCCTGGTGGCGGAACTCGATGAACTGGACAATGCCCTGCGCGGGCAGAAGCTCAAGCCCGGCGGCCACCTGAAAGTGGATGCGCCGGCGTCCTTTGCGAATTGCCTGCTGATCCCGGCGCTGGTGGATTTTCATCGTGAGTACCCTGAGATCACCATCGCCCTGGGCATCAGCGACCGCGCCGTGAATATCGTGGGGGAGGGCGTGGATTGCGTGCTGCGCGCTGGCAAGCTCGATGACATGGCGATGATCGCCCGCAAGGTTGTCGACCTCGAGTACGTCACTTGTGCGGCCCCCGGCTACCTGGAGCGCATGGGTACGCCCGTGTCTCCCGAGGACCTCGAGAAGAACCACCTCAAGGCGGGGTATTTCTTTGCCGGGTCGGGTAAGCCGGAGCCGTTGATTTTCGAGAAGGGCGCGACTCGGTATGAGGTAGGCAACTGCGCGTTTTCCACCAACGAAGGCAACGGCCTCAAGGAAATGCTGCTCGCCGGCCTGGGCGTCGGGCAGCATTTCAAGACCATCGTTGACTACTACGTAGAGGCAGGCCAGTTAGTCCCGGTACTCGAAGACTGGACCCGGCCCGCCACGCCGTTGCACATCATCTATCCACCCAATCGCCATCAGAACGCCCGGCTGAAGGTGTTTATCGACTGGGTGATCGAGCGGTTCGGCGTCAGGCAATAATCGCTGTCACGCGGATTTCAATGCGCATTGCCGGCAGCCCCAGGGCTTCTACTCCCAGCTCAGTCCAGATGGGGGCGTGATTGGGCATGTAATGGCGGTACCACTTGACCATCTGCTCGTTCACCTCCGGCGGGAAACCTCCCACGTGGTAGGAATTGACGTGTACCACATGCTCCCAGCCGGCGCCGGCTGCCGCCAGGGTGCGTTCGAGGTTTTGAAAGGCCAGGGCGATCTCGTCGGTGAGGGATTCGGGAATCTGGAACTCGTCATCCCAGCCGCCCTGGCCCGAGGTTTCGACGCGGTTGCCGATTTTTACCGCCTGGGTGTAATGCAGGGTCTCGCGTGCAATGTCGCCGTAACCGGGTGTGATGAAAAACTCGGGCTTGCTCATGGTGTTCCTCGGTTTCAGTGGTTGACCCGACAAAGGTTAATGGACTGAATCTGCGAACAAAATCCGTGTTTCTTGTCATCACTGTGCAGGGATATGGATAGTCCGAGTATCAGTTTTTCACATTCCCGTAGCCCGCCCTTTGTTACTATCGCCCTCCGTCGTCGCCAGGAGTCACCGTCACATGCAACACCAGTGGGATGAAATGCACCGCACCCGCAAGCCCACGTTTGTGTTGTGTGGCGAGCCCCAGGGGGATGTGCTCAATCTCTACGTGCATGGTTATTCGGCGTTCTTCAACCAGCAACAACTGGGTAGTTTCTCCCGGCAACTGGCAACCATCGAAGGCTCCACCAACCTGATGCTGTTCTGGCCGGCAGGGCATTTCCTGGAAAACCTGTTTGCGCCGTTCAAGGATGTGATTACTTCGATGTTGGGTGGCGGTAGCCTGGGTGCCGCAACCATCGGGGTGGGCAAGGCGATTGCCTATTTCCTCGACCACTACAAAAGCGTCGAGGCGCGGGTGGATGAGGTCGCCAAAAGCCTGCTGCCCGAATTGGCCAACTACCTCCATGGCGAGTCGATCAAGGTGCGGCAGATCAACCTGATCGGCCACTCCCTGGGCGCGCGCATCCTGGTCAAGAGCCTGCTGGCCAGCCCTGAGGTGGCCCGTGAGTTGCCGCTGAACAACCTGCTGCTGATGGGCGGTGCAATTTGTACCTCCAGCCCCTGGGACCTGGTCTCGGCGCCGCTCAGCGGTCGGGTGATCAACTGCCACTCGAGCAAGGATTGGGCGCTGGCGCTCAAGCCGGACACCGAGCGCTGCATCGGTCGTTATGCGATCCCGCTGACACCGGCGCTCAAGGCCAAGGTCGCCAACGTGCACCTGGCCACGTTCGACCACGCCGCGTATTGGCCGCAACTGAAGACGGTGGTGCAGTACACCGACCTGCTGCAGGAACGCCGGGGCATGATCCGCGCCGATCAACGCAGCAGCGAAGTGCGCTTTGCCGAAGAGGATGTCGAGCTGTTCCCGCTGCTGGTGCAGGCGCGGCCGGAGGAGTTGCAGTTTTTCGCCGAGCTGATGGCGCAAAAGCGCAGTGCCTCTATCGACGCCACCGTGCGCGAGCCCTTGAAGCTGGCCATCGAGTTGCAGCGCATGGGCGGCGACACCTTTATGAACCTGGCCCGTGGTCATGGCGTGAGCTATCGCGAAATCGCCCAGGACGTGGCGCAGCGGGTGGGTATCAAGTTTGATCAACCGATCGAGAAAGTGGTCCTTGCTGATCTGGAACTGCAGGTTGCCGAGCGGCTGATCGAGCAATACAAGGACAAGCTCAGCCAGGCTGATCGCCAAGTGTTCGAGGCAGAGTTGAAGGCTGCGGCACAAAAGGAACAGGGTTTTTTCAATCGTTTCGATGTCGGGCGCTCAGCCACCACTGCCCTCAGCGGGACCGCGCTGGCCGGGTTGACCGGGTTTATCCTGCGCCGGGGCGCGGCCACGGCCATTCCGGTGGTGGGGCAGGCGCTCGCGGCGGCGATGCTGCTGGTGACCGGCGTGCGGGCGTTTTCCGGCCCCGCGTATTCCATCACCACCCTGGCGGTGCTGGTGATCGGGGTGATTCGCGAGCGCCTGGAGCGTGAAGCACTGAACCAGGAGATGGATCTGGTGGTCCAGGTGGTAGAGGCATTTGATCTGCCCCGGGAGACGGTGATGCGTACCGTTGCGTCTGACTGATAAGCTGCGTTCACGTCTTGTGTGAAAGCCTGGTACCTCGCGTGAAATTCAGCCTGCCCAAAATCGCTACCGCCCCGTTCTGCCCGCCGGAAGTCGCCGGCTCCATCGTCGTTGATCCCCGTGCCTCGTTTTTCAAACGTGCGCTGATGTTTGCCGGCCCTGGCTTGCTGATTTCCATCGGCTACATGGACCCGGGCAACTGGGCCACCGCCATCGAGGCCGGTTCGCGCTACGGCTACAACCTGTTGTTCGTGGTGCTGCTGGCGAGCCTGGCGGGGATGGCGGTGCAGTGCCTGTGCTCACGGCTGGGCATCGCCACCGGCAAGGACCTGGCGCAACTGAGCCGCGAGCGCTACAGCCGGCGCTCGTCGTTCGTGCAGTGGATCCTTGCGGAAATCTCGATCATCGCCACCGACCTCGCCGAAGTCCTCGGCTGCGCCCTGGCGTTTCACCTGTTGCTGGGCGTGTCACTGACCACCGGGATTGTCATCACGGCCTTCGATACCTTGCTGATCCTGGCCCTGCAAAATCGAGGTTTCCGCCGGCTGGAAGCGATCATGCTGGCACTGGTGGCGACCATCGGCGTGTGTTTCTTCATCGAGCTGGTGCTGATCAAGCCTTACTGGCCCGACGTGTTTCGTGGTTTCACCCCGTCGTTGTCCGCCATCAGTGATGCCGCACCGTTGTACCTGGCCATTGGCATACTGGGGGCCACGGTGATGCCCCATAACCTCTACCTGCACAGCTCCATCGTGCAAACCCGGCTGGTCGGCAAGGACCTGGCCAGCCGCCAGGACGCGGTGAAATTGGCGCGTATCGATACCATCGGTTCCCTGTCCCTGGCACTGCTGGTCAACGCGGCAATCCTGATACTGGCCGCCGCCGCGTTCCACCAGACTGGCCACACCGATGTGGTGGAAATCCAGGACGCCTATCACTTGCTCGACCCGCTGGTGGGTGGCGCGTTCGCCAGCGTGCTGTTCGGTGTTGCGCTGTTGGCTTCGGGCCAGAGCTCCACGTTCACCGGCACCATTGCCGGGCAAGTGATCATGGAAGGCTACCTCAACCTGCGCATTCCCTGCTGGCAGCGACGCCTGATCACCCGTGGCCTGGCGCTGATCCCGGCGTTCCTCGGGGTGTGGCTGATGGGGGATGATGCCATCGGCAAGCTGCTGATCCTCAGCCAGGTGGTGTTGAGCCTGCAGTTGCCGTTTGCGTTGTTTCCGCTGATCCGCATGACGGGTGACAAGCGCCTGATGGGGCCGTTCGTCAACAGCTTGCCTACGCGGCTGCTGGCCTGGAGCTTGTTTGTGGTGATCAGCGGGGCGAATGCCTGGCTGATCGGGCAGTGGTTGTTTTGAGCGAAGTGAATTAAGTCAAAACGGCCAATGATGTGTATTTCGCCACCATCGGGTCGGCTGTCACTAACTTCATCGGCTCAATGATAGCCGTTGCAATGATGAGCCGATCAAACGGGTCCCTGTGATGGTGTTCAAGGTCCTTGACCGCGATGGCGTGCTCCGAGGTGATGGGCAGTTCCACGTAGCCGCTTTCCAGGCAGTATTCGCGAATTTCGTCCAGGTTTACGTTGAGCTTCCCGAGCCCGACCTTTATCGCCAGCTCCCAGAATGTGGCGGCACTGACGTAAATTTCAGCCGCGTTCTCGATCAGCTTTCTGGCCTTCGCTGGCAGTTTTGGATCATCGCTCAGGGCCCAAAGCAGGATGTGGGTATCCAGCAGTATTCTCATGGGTGGTTTCCCTCAAACGCATCCAGCATGTCGTCTGGCAATGGCGCATCGAAGTCATCCGGCACCACCAGTTTGCCCTTCATCGCGCCGATTCGCCGGCCTGTCGGTTTCCCGACAGGAACAAGGCGAGCCATCGCGCGCCCATGCTTGGCTATGGTGATGATTTGGCCGGCGGCGGCATCATCGACCAGTTTTGATAAATTATTTTTTGCTTCACCCAACGGTACGGTAATCATTTGGTCTTCTCGAGGTTTTGGCCAAATATAGCCAAAATTTCGTAAGCAGGCAAAGATCAACCGACTGCTGGCGGAGGGTGATTTTTGCGGGGACGATTGCAGGTTTCCGAACGGGTAATGACTGGCATCCATGACGTCTCTCCTGAAGGAATTCCTCGAAGTCTGCCCGAGTGCAAGCGGTTTTTGACCCGTGTTGTGGAAAATCAGATCGGACTTACTTGAAGGGGGATTTTCCCCGACAGTGCGGGCCGAATAGTTTCCCATAGTTGCTCAACGGTCCCAGTAAGGCACTGCCCCAAAACACTCGACGAAGTAATCAATCACGGTCCGCACCTTCAACGACAGCCGCCGGCTACCCGGCCACAGCGCAGCAATCTGTTGCGGCTCCAGGGTCGTCGCCACTTCATAGTCGCTGAGCACCGCCTGCAGCGTGCCGGCGCGCAGGCCTTCACCGATCAACCATGACGGGAACACCACCAGCCCCAGGCCTTGTTCGGCAGCGTGGGTCAGGGTGTCGGCGTGGTTGCCGGTGATCGGGCCCTTGACGCTGTAGGAGGTCCAGTCGCCCTGGTCGCGGCGGAAGAACCAGCGCTGCTGGCCGGTGACGCCCTTGTAGGCCAGGCACTGGTGGTTCACCAGTTCGTCCGGATGCCGGGGCGTACCGAAACGCTCCAGATAGCCGGGGCTGGCAGCGAGACGAAAGCGCTGGGGGGCGAAGATTCGCGCCTGCATGCCGGAATCGTTCAGCACGCCGATGCGAAACAGCAAGTCTGTGCCGTCTTGCAACGGGTCGACGTAGGTGTCGGTTTGCTGGATATCCAGTTGCAGCTTCGGGTAACGCCGACACAGCTCCCCAAGCCACGGCGAGAGGTGGCGTTGGCCAAACACCATCGGCGCATTGATGCGCACCAGGCCGCTGGGTTCGCTTTCCTGTTCCTGCAACGCCTGGCCGGCGGCTTCCAGTTGCTCCAGCATCAATCGCGCATGCCGGCCCAGCAGGCGACCGGCTTCGGTAGGGCTGACCGCACGGGTATGGCGGTACAGCAACTGTTGGCCCAGGGCCTGCTCCATCAACTGGATCTGCCGGGAAATGGAGGAGGGCGCCAGGCCTTCACGGCGTGCGACTTCGGAAAAGCTGCCGTAGTCCAGTACCGCGACAAACAGGCGAAGCGCCTTGAAGCTCAGTTCGTTCAAACCCTGCATCATCACTCCATGTTGTGCGTATTGCGCAAAGGTGTTGTCGGCATGCTCCCATTTATCGCACAGCAGTGCCACCGGATAATACGCGCCATTGTTCCTCTCTCTAACGCGCAGGTGATGTATGCAGGCTTCTTCAGTGGCGGGTGTGGCTCAGGCCAAGCCCAAGACGTTTCTTCGATTGCTGTTGCTGCCGCTGGTGATATTTGCCGGCATGGGCTTGTCGGTGGAGGCCGGGTTGCTGGGCCCGTTGGGTGTGCAGGTCGGGCATCTGTGGGCGACCTTGAGCATCTTCGGCGTCGGCTCGGCGATCCTGTTCCTGCTGTTGCTGTTCAGCGGCCCGCAAAAGGGCCCGGCGTTGACCGACCTGCCGCGCTGGCAATTGATCGGTGGCTTCCTGGGGCCGATGTACGTGGTGGTGCTGACCCTGGCGACCCCGCATATCGGGATCGCGATGACCATGATTGCGATCTTGTCGGGCCAGGTGGGCAAGAGCGTGCTGATCGACCACTTCGGCTGGTTTGGCACTGCCCGCAAGCGGGTCAACGTGGAGCGCTGGATTGCACTGGCGTTGATTGTGGTGGCACTTGTTCTGATTGCGCGAGGTTAAGGCGATGAACCTGATTCTGTTGTTGGTATTGGTAGTGGCCGCCGGTGCGGTATTGAGTGTGCAGGCCGCCATCAATGGCCGCCTCGGGCAGGCGGTGGGCGTATTGCGCAGCAGCCTGCTGACCTTTGTCGTGGGCGCGATCAGTACCGGGTTGCTGATTCTGTTCTTTGAGCCCGCCCACGCGGTCAGCCTGCTGGACGTGCCGAAGTGGCAACTGACCGGGGCGTTGTTCGGGGTGGTGTACATGATGGTGATGGTCGGCGCGGTCCCGATTGTCGGCACGGCAGTGGCGACGGTGGCGGTGATTGTCGGGCAGTTGGGCATGGGCATGCTGATCGATAACTTCGGCTGGCTCGGCAACCCGGCGATCGAACTGTCCGGCAGCCGCATCGTGGCGATGCTGTGCCTCGCGCTGGCCCTGGTGTTCATGTACCGCAGCAACGCTCGTCGGGCTGACTGACGGGCCTTTGAACCTTGAATCGTTGCCTATAGTCATTGCTTGAGGTGTCGGCGTTCGCCGCATCTGGACGACCACGAAAAAGGAGTCTGACCATGCAAGAGAAAACATGTGCCTGCCCCCACTGCAACTGTCAGTTGGGGAAAAACGCGGTGATGAAGGATGGCAAGGGCTATTGCTGCCAAGGCTGCGCCGAGCATCATGCCCATGGCGAGCCTTGTGCTTCGGCGACCGGGTGCGAGTGTGCCAAGTCGGCGCACGGCTAACGCTGGCTGCCTCCTGTAGGAGCGAGCTTGCTCGCGAAACACCCGAGAGCGACGCGGAGCACCAGGTGCCCCGCGTCATCGTTAACGACCTTCGCGAGCAAGCTCGCTCCTACTGTTTCACGCGCTGGGGCGCGCATCCGAGCGGCGCCATTGCACGTTTTCGATGCCGAATTTCTCGGCCTGGGGCTGGCTCGTCTTCTTCACCTGCTCACGGGCAAACCGCCCGATGCGGCCTACGCCGGCGTCGCAGCTCGCCCAATGCCAGGCTTCGGCGTTGTCGAGTTTTTCCAGGCGGATGATGAATGACTTGGGCTGGCCATGCAGCGTGTAGTCGATCACGAAAAGTTTTGCGTTAGTCATGGATCCGTAAACCCTCCTTGTGTCTTTAAGTGACCCTGCGCAGGTGGTAAAAATTCACTCGGATCATCCGGTTCACGTCTTATCATGGCGCTTCATACTTGAACGATGTGTCTTCCATGGCCCTTGCCGCGCCTCCCGACCTCAGTGATCACGCCGTCCCCGTGCAACCCTTGGCGCGCACCTACCCGCGTGGGTTGTATGTCGAGCCCCATCAACACGATTGGGGCCAGTTGCTGTATGCCATGAGCGGCGTGATGTGGGTCGAGACACCCCGGGAAGCGCTGGTAGTACCGCCCCAGCGCGCGGTGTGGCTGCCGCCGGGTGTCGAGCATGGGATTCGCGTGGTGTCGGACTTGCAGATGCGCAACATCTACCTGCGCCCGGCGCTGGCAGCGACCCTGGACAGCCAGGTGCAAGTGATCGAGGTCGGCGGGCTGCTGCGCGAACTGATCGTGGCGCTGGTGGAGCAGGGCGACAAGGGGGACCAGGCCTATTACGAAGCCGTGGTCGGCCTGGCCCTGCTGGAACTGCAACGGGCCCGGCGCTCGCCGATCCGTATCGCCTTGCCCGTGGGCGCCGACCGACGCCTGACCAGCGCCTGCCAGGCGGTGATGGCGTCACCGTCCCTGGACATTCCCTTTGAACAGCACGCCGAAGCCGCCGGCGCCAGCGTACGCACCCTGGCCCGGCTGTTCCAGAACAGCCTGGGCATGGGTTTTGCCGAGTGGCGCCGCCAGGTGCAGTTGGCCACCGCCGTGGCCGAGTTGATCCAGGGCCAGTCGGTCAGCGCGATCGCCCGTTCCCTGGGTTATTCGCCGAGCAGTTTCAGCGACATGTTTCGCCGTGAACTGGGGATGGCGCCGTCGCAGTATCCCGTCTGAGGCTTGGCCGAAATCCTGAAGCACTTGGCCGATGCTTCGGTTTCAGGCCCCCTACACTGACCGCATCAACCCTTGCTGCGGAGTGTTCCATGAATTACCTGATTTCCTTGGCCATCGGCCTGTTGGTCGGCGTGATTTACGGTGCCCTGGACTTTCGCTCGCCTGCGCCTCCTGCCATCGCCCTGATCGGGCTGATGGGCATGCTGATGGGCGAGAAGCTCTGGCCCATGGGCCGGCAAATGGTCAGCGCCTGGTTCTCCTGAAACCCTTTTTAACCTCGATGGATATTGGTCATGAAAGCACTGCAATTTTCCGCCACCGGCGATCTCGCTGCCCTTGCTTACGTTGATGTCGCCACGCCGGTGCCGGCGGCCGGTGAAGTCCTGGTGCAGATCAAGGCTGCCGGGCTGAACCCCAGCGACGTGAAGAACGTGCTCGGGCGTTTCCCCTACACCACGTTGCCACGCATTCCCGGGCGGGACTTTGCCGGGGTGGTGGTGGAAGGTCCGCAGGAACTCGTTGGCCAGGAAGTCTGGGGCACCGGTCGCGACCTGGGTTTTTTCGCTGACGGTTCCCACGCCCAGTACCTCACCGTGTCGGCCAAGGGCGTGGCGCACAAGCCCAGCCATCTGAGCTTTGCCCAGGCCGCCAGTCTCGGCGTACCGTACACCACGGCGTGGGATGCGCTTGAGCGCAGCGGTGTCGGCAAAGGCACTCGCTTATTGGTGATTGGTGCCAATGGAGCGGTAGGCAGCGCGGCGTTGGCCCTGGCGAAGATTCGTGGGGCCCAGGTGCTCGGGGCCGTGCGTCGGCCGGAACAGGTCGAGGCCTTGCGCGAGCAGGGTTTCGAGGGCTTGTTACTGGGCCAGCCGGAAGCGCTGGGAGGGCAGGTTAATGCGCTGTTCGGTACGGGCGCCGATGTGATCTTTGACACCACCGGCTTCTGGTTGCCGGCAGCGGTGGCGGCGCTGGCGCCTTTTGGCCGTATCGCGATCATCGCCGCGCCGGTTGACGGGCACGTGCAATTGCCGGCCCTGGCGTTGTACCGCAAGGGTGGTTCGGTGGTGGGGATCAATTCGCTGCTCTACAACTGCGAGCAATGCGCCGTGATGCTGGAGCAGTTCGGGCGGTTCTTCGATGAGGACTTGTTGCCGCTGCCGACCGGTTTGCGAGAAGTGTCGCTGGCCGACGGTGTGAAGTGCTTTGAGCAAGTGAACCAGGGCAGTGCCGACAAGATTATCTTCCTGCCCTGACCCGCTTATTGTGGGCGCGGGCTTGTGTGGGAGCGGGCTTGCCCGCGAATACGGTGTGTCAGCCAATACATTCGGCACTGATCCACCGCTTTCGCGAGCAAGCCCGCTCCCACATTTGATCTTTATTCAGGCTTCGGGAACGCCTTTTTCCCACGCCGACCAGTTCTTCAGAATCGCTTGTACCAGCGGATTACCAGTGCGATACAGGTTCTCCAGCGCCGGTACAAATCCGCCCTGGTCCGCATACTTCAGCAGGTTGTCCACTTCGCTGTAGCCCGGGTATGGCCGGTCAAAGTCGGAACCCGCCCGCACGACGGCCAACCGCTGGATATCCACCAAACCTTCGCGGCTGGCTCGCAGCAACGCTTCATAGGTGGAGTTGTCTTCCTGCTGGGTGGTGCAGTACACGCCTTTATTGTCCGTCAGCAATTTGGTCCAGACCTCGGCGCGCTCACTCAGGCGCGTCCCGGAGAACCAGGTATTGCCCGCCAGGGTGTCGCACCGGGTGACCTGCGGCGGCTGATTGGCCGGCGCGTACGGATAGTGTTTGCGCCAGGCCGTGGACTCCTTGCTTTCACTGAGCTCGACTTTTTGCGACAGCGCAAACGCCTTGGCTTGCAGCTTGGGATTGAGCTCGAACACTTCGGTCTTGTAGTCCAGCGGCGGCTTCTCGTTCGGCCCCTTGGTATTGATGCCGATATAGCCGGTCGGCCAGTCCTTCGGCGCGTCCCGTGAATCCAGTTCCCATTGGGTTCCGAATTCCACCAGGTAATGGGCCCACGCGGCGGTGCCGATGGTGCCATGGTGCGGGTTGATCCCGGCGATCCCGGCGATCAGGAAGTAGCTCTGGCGCAGGTCGAACTTGGGCGACAACGCCAGCGCCAGGGTCGAGGCGGCAGCGTTGGTCTGGCCCATGCCGGTCACCAGCAGGCACACGTCCTGGGTGTTGCAGCGGATCACTGGATACTCGGCCGACAAGCCTGGCACGCGAACTTCCTGCTTGAGTTCCAGGCGCTCGATCCAGTTCTGCGCTTCGGGGGCGAACATGGTGATCAGCATCACCTTGGGCTTGATCGGGGCCGGGGCATCAGCCAGCACGACGTGCGGCAACAGCGCCCCGGCGGCCAGGCCGATGGCGATTGAAAGGCGGGTAAAGGTCTTCATCTACTGCTCCTTGTTCACACTCAGAATTGATAGCCCACACCGGCGTAGTAACCCCAGCCGTTGGAGCGGGCGCGGAAATTACCGTCGCCAAAGTTCAGCTCGCTGCCGTCTTCCCAGTTGCCGCCGTTGTGGAAGTAGCGGCCGACCAGGGTGAAACGCAGATGAGTGAACGAATACAACAGCACGTTTGTTGCAACCAGGGAGTTGGCGGTGCGCGCGGGGTTGTCTTTATGCAGGTCCGAGCCGAAATCGTAGTTGGTGAAGCCGATATAGGTCAGCGACGCACCATTGTCGAAGCTGCCAATGGGCACGATGTATTTCATCTGCGCCCGGTAGCCGTCCCACGAATACTCGTTGCTGGCGCCATAGTTTTCCCACTGGTAACGGCCATAGAAGTTGGCCGACAGGTTGACCCGCGAGTGGGTCTCGATGTCGGTGCCCAGGCCGCTGTACAAGGTGTTGGCACGGTTGTCCTTGTTGCTGCCGTGGTCGTAGATCCAGTCAAACGCTACATACCATTCCTTGAACGGGCCGATGGCCAGGCTGCGACCGGCCAGGTAGTCGATGGAGATGCGCGGTTCGTGCTCCATGAACACCGGCGAGCCGTGGTCCCACGCGCCTTTGTCGTTGCTGTTGCCGATCCCGAAGATCTTCGGGATGTCGACGTAGCCATACAGTTCGAACGGGCCCTTGCGGCCGAAGTATTCGTACTCCAGGTACACGTCATCGGCGGGTTTGGGGCCGAAGCTGATGTCTTTGCTGCCGATCACCGTCAGGTCCTGGTTGAACCAGTCCGACAGGTACACGCCTTTTTTCGACGGGCTGGCTTCCGGGGCCAGGGCTTCGCCCTGTGCTGAGTCATCGGTGGGTTTTTCCTGCGCCAAAATGGGTCCGCTGAGTACTCCCGTAACGGCAGCCAGTAGCAGGGAAACAGCAAAAGGGGTAGCCGACGCGGATCGTCTGGAAGTGGGTTGCATTGAAAATCCCTGTTCGTACGCGGTTGGGGCCCGATTCTTCGGGTTGAGGTGAACCTGGTTGCCAAGTTCGTTCCGCAAACGTTTGCACAGGTTGTACCAATTTGTGTCAATTGCATGAAGGAATTGAGAAAAGTGGGAAATAGTCGGCCTTTTGGTCAGAAACGTAACGGACCGGGTAAAGGCGTGTGTGGCATCCTGCAGGACCTCGCACTGGGAGTCGCCCGATGTTCGATCACTATTTGAAACGCTGGAACCTGACACCCGAGGGTGACGCCATCATCACCCCCGGCAGCGACCTGCTGCCGGTGCGCTGGGACGGGCAGCCGGCGATGCTCAAGATCGCCCGCGAGCCCGAGGAAAAGCTCGGCGGCGAGTTGATGACCTGGTGGGCCGGCAAGGGCGCCGCCCGCGTGTTTTTCCATGACGGCGATGCCGTGGTGATGGAGCGCGCAACCGGCCCGGGTTCGCTGATGCACATGGCCCTCAATGGCCAGGATGATGAAGCCAGCCGCATTGCCTGCGCCACCGTGGCGTTGTTGCATGCGCCGCGCCCGTCGCCACCGGTGGGCTTGCACTCACTGGAGCTCTGGTTCCGCTCCCTGTGGCTCGCCGCTGAGGGTAAAGGCGGGCGGATACGCGAGTGTGCCGCCACGGCGCGCAGCCTGCTGGCGTCACCTCAGGAACCGGTGGTGCTGCACGGTGATGTGCACCACGACAACATCCTCGATTTCGGCCCCCGGGGCTGGCTGGCGATTGATCCCAAGCGGGTGGCCGGCGAGCGCGGCTATGACTACGCGAATTTGATCTGCAATCCGGATTTGCCCACTTGCACCGATCCGGCGCGATTTGCACGCCAGGTCGAGATCATCGCCGGGGCTGCGGGCCTGGAGCGCCAGCGCCTGTTGCAATGGGTGGTGGCGCACGCCGGTTTGTCGGCGGCGTGGTTTCTGGAGGATGACCAGCGGCACCGCGCCGATAGGGAGCTGGAAGTGGCGCGTCTGGCTCAGTGCGCCTTGGTAAACGGCAGCGCCTGATCACCGTTGCGGTTGAACAGGTACATCGCGGTTTCCCGGCGATATTCGCTGGGCGTCTGGTTCATCTCGATGCGAAAGTGCCGGTTGAAGTTGGAGAGGTTGGCGTAGCCCACTTCAAAGCAGATATCGGCCACTGACATCTCGCTTTGCAGCAACAGGCGGCAGGCGCGCTGCACCCGGAACTTGCGCATCAGGTCGATAAAGCCGTGGCCGGTGACGCGCTTGAAAAAACGCGAGAAGCCCGGTTCGCTCATGTCCAGCCGTTGGGCGATCACCGACAGCCGCAGGTCGCCGGTCAATTCCGTCATCAGGTATTCGAAGGCCTTGTGGATACGCTCCGAGCTGCGCGCATCCAGGCTTGGCGTGTAGCAGGCACTGGCCAGGCAATGGGCTTCCCCGGAGGGTGCCTGCCCCAAGGTATGCAGTAACTGGATGAACAGAATCAGGCGCGCGAGCCCCTGAGCAGGGCCGATGGACTCCAGCAGTTGCGCGGCCTTCAGTGCCGTCTCGCCGGTGAATTCCAGGCCGCGCCGGGCCCGGTCAAACAGGCCTTGCAGGTCGCCCAGCTCGGGCAGCGTGGTGCGCAGGGCCAGCAGTGCGGCGCCGTCGAACTGCAACACCACATCGCGCCCCGTCAGGTACTCGCCGGGGGCCAGGTCGCCGATCCAGTCGTGGGGCAGGTCGGGGCCGATCAGTGCGACATGGCCGGCGCCAAACGCACCGATATAGTCGCCCGCCACGAGCTTGCCGCTGCCCTGGCGGATCAGGTGGATTTCGAATTCGGGGTGATGGTTCCAGCGGGCGAGCTCGAACGGATAGTCATGTTCGTACCAGCGAAAGCCATGCTCGGGCTCGGCAAGAATCACTTCCAGCTCGGCGGGGCGCTGCTCGAAAAGGGCGGATCGGCTTGCAGGCATGGGCTTGGCCCTTCTGGGCTTTTTGGAATGGGACCAAAATACGCCCTTTGTCCAAGTAGCCGCTACCCCGGGTTTTGCCCGCCACTGATACTTTTTTGATCTTGGCGATGCGGTTAAAAAAGTATCAGCCGGGCATCCGCCAGTCGTTTGTCCGGCCTTGGGCAAGCTGCTGTAATCGGGCCGTCAACAACAAAAACAATAAGTGGAAACCGCCATGCTCAAGATTCCGAAAGCGCTGTTCCTGCTCTCCGGCCTCACGCTCGCGATGGCCGCCCATGCTGCCGAAACCGTGACCATCGCCACGGTCAACAACAGTGACATGATCCGCATGCAGCGCCTGTCCAAGGTGTTCGAACAGCAGCACCCCGAGGTGAAACTAAACTGGGTGGTGCTCGAAGAAAACGTCCTGCGCCAACGCCTCACCACCGACATCGCGACCCAGGGCGGCCAATTCGATGTGCTGACCATCGGCACCTACGAAACCCCGTTGTGGGGCGCCAAGCACTGGCTGGAACCGATCACGCCGCTGCCCGCCGACTACGACGTGGAAGACATCTTCCCCGCGGTACGCCAGGGCCTGTCGGTGAACAACACCCTCTACGCGTTGCCGTTCTATGGCGAAAGCACCGTCACCTATTACCGCACCGACCTGTTCAAGCAGGCCGGCCTGGCGATGCCCGAGCATCCGACCTGGACCCAACTGGGCGAGTTCGCCGCCAAGCTCAACCAGCCCGCCAAGGACCAATACGGCATATGCCTGCGGGGCAAGGCCGGCTGGGGTGAAAACATCGCGTTGCTGAGCACCATGGCCAACGCCTTTGGTGCACGCTGGTTCGACGAACAATGGAAACCCGAGCTGACCAGTCCCGAGTGGACGGCGGCGGCGAACTTCTACGTCAACACCCTGAAAAACTATGGCCCGCCGGGCGTCTCCAGCAACGGTTTCAACGAAACCCTGGCGCTGTTCAACAGCGGCAAATGCGCGATCTGGGTCGACGCCAGCGTTGCCGGCTCGTTCACCACCGACAAAACCCAAAGCAAAGTCGCCGACAGCGTGGGTTTTGCCGCCGCACCCACCGAGGTCACCGACAAGGGTTCGTCGTGGCTGTACGCCTGGTCCCTGGCAATCCCGGCCACCTCCAAGCACAAGGACGCCGCCAGAGCCTTTATCACCTGGGCCACCTCCAAGGAATACATCCAGCTGGTAGCGGATAAGGACGGCATCACCAACGTACCGCCGGGCACGCGCCAGTCCACCTACAACGCGGCGTACCTGGCCGCAGCGCCGTTCGCCAAGGTGACCTTGCAGATGATGCAACACGCCGACCCCGCGCACCCGTCGGCCAAACCCGTGCCGTACGTGGGCATCCAATACGTGACGATCCCCGAGTTCCAGGCCATCGGCACCTCGGTGGGCAAGCTGTTTTCGGCAGCGCTCACCGGCGGCATGACGGTCGACAAGGCACTGGCCGAGGCGCAGTCCACCACCGAGCGTGAAATGAAACGCGCCGGCTACCCGAAATAATCACCTCAGGGACACTGCATTGATGAAACGACTGGAAGGTAAAAGTGCGCTGGTCACCGGCAGCGCGCGGGGCATTGGCCGGGCGTTTGCCCAGGCCTACATCAACGAAGGCGCGACCGTCGCCATCGCCGACATCAACCTGGAGCGGGCGCGGGCCACCGCCACGGAGCTGGGCCCGAAAGCCTACGCGGTGGCGATGGATGTCACCGACCAGGCGTCCATCGATGCCGCGATTGCCGCCGTGGTGGCGCAGGCCGGCAAGCTCGACATCCTGATCAACAACGCCGCCTTGTTCGACCTGGCGCCCATCACCGACATCACCCGCGAGAGCTTCGACCGGTTGTTCTCGATCAACGTCGCCGGTACGTTGTTCACCTTGCAGGCGGCGGCCCGGCAGATGATCAAGCAGGGGCATGGCGGCAAGATCATCAACATGGCCAGCCAGGCCGGGCGCCGGGGTGAGCCTCTGGTGGCGGTGTACTGCGCGACCAAGGCGGCGGTGATCAGCCTCACGCAATCGGCGGGGCTGAATCTGATCAAGCAGGGCATCAACGTGAACGCCATCGCGCCGGGAGTGGTGGACGGCGAGCATTGGGACGGGGTGGACGCGATGTTTGCCAAGCACGAAGGGCTGCCGCTGGGCGATAAGAAAAAGCGCGTAGGAGCAGAGGTACCGTTTGGGCGGATGGGGACTGCCGAGGATTTGACCGGAATGGCGGTTTTCCTCGCGTCCAAAGAAGCCGACTACGTGGTTGCCCAGACCTACAACGTCGACGGCGGCAACTGGATGAATTGAGCGGGACGCAGCTCCTCGAACCATCGCAGATCAAAAAAGGTGGGAGCGGGCTTGCTCGCGAAAGCGGTGTATCAGTCAATCTATCCGGCGACTGACACTCCGCATTCGCGAGCAAGCCCGCTCCCACAGTTGATCTTCATTGTCCTGGGAAGGGGGCTTGGTCTTATTCGGCAAAGCTGCGATCAAAGAAGTACACTGCCCCAGGCTTCAGATTCTCCACTGTCGCCTGCGGCCGTCCGCCCTCGCCATGCTTCTTGCGCCCCGTCTCCCGCAAAAAACCGGCCTCGGTCAACTTCAGCAACCGCTGGCGGATACTGGTCTTCAGCACCGGCCGCGCCAATACCAGCGAAAAGATCGTAGTCGCCTCCGGCGCACTGAACTCATTGCCCAAAAACATCAATGGCAAGCTGCTGTACAGCGACTTGGAAAACAGCCTTTCCTGTACCGCTGCCACAATCGCGTTGTGATCGAAGGGCAGCTTGACCCCGCCAGTCGCCACGGCATCAACAGAGCACCACTTTTGATGCCCCCCCAGCTCCACCTCATCAGCCACGATCGCCAGGTAATAGGTCGACGACGACCAGCAGCGCGGATCGCGAAACGCATCGCCCACCGTCCCCACTTGCTCATACCAGGCCAGCGGCAACCCAACCTTGTCACTGGCCCGCAACCGCTCCACGGCATCCTGCAGGCTCAGATCTTGCACGCCGCCATTCACCACTACACCGGGCAAGGCCCAGTGCCCGGCGAAGGGCTCGGCGTCGCGCTGGTTGAGCAATATCTTCAGTTCCCCGGATGCACGGCAATAGAACAGCACGCACAAGTCCACGGTGTGCAGGTAGGCGCTAAGGGTTGGGGCGTGGTCTGGCATGTCGGGTCCTGTTGGCAGCGGTGGGGCACAGTCTAACGGATCAAACGGGTATGTCGTGTACTTGATCCAGGATAGATAACAAAATGTTTCTTGCCATGAAAGTACATGACGTGTACTTTTATATCCAGGCCACAGGAGAACACGACCATGACCGCCTCTAAGAACGCTATCGCCTCATTCGACGTTGACGCCCAGAAGAGCTTCACACCGCTGTGCCCCAACGAATTGCCGGTCGCTGGCGGTGACCAGATCGGCGCCGAGCTCAATTACATGGCCAGCCTCGCCGCGCGCCGTGTCGGCAGCAAGGACGCCCATACCCCGCACGCGCCCTGGGTGGTGCAACAGCACAGCGAGATGCTGCAACCCACCGGGCTGGTACATGCCGATGTCACCTGGGTCGCCCACTGTGTGCCCGGCACTGAAGGTTTCACCCTGTTGGACGAATTGCCCACGCCTTATGACTACGACTACTTCATCTGGAAGGGCGTCGAACCCGACCTGCATCCCTACGGCGCCTGCTACCACGACCTCCACGACAAACTCTCCACCGGCGTCATCGAATACCTCAATGCCCAGGGCATCCAGCGTGTGATTGTCGGCGGCCTGGCCCTGGACTACTGCGTCAAGACCACTGCCTTGCAACTGCTCAAGGCCGGTTTCGAGGTGATCCTGCACCTGCCGGCATGCCGTGGCATCAGCGAGGAGGGCGGTGTGCAGGCGGTCAGCCATTTGCAACAAGCAGGCGTTGTAATTACCCGCAATCGGGAAGAACTGGCCGCGATGGCCGCGCGTTAAGGAGTACCTCATGGAAAGTGCATACGACTACGAAAACGCTGTGATCCAGGGCCTGCTGGACACCGACTACTACACCTTCACCATGATGCAGGCCGTGTTGCACCAGCACCCGAATGTCGATGTGGAATACCAGTTCATCGTCCGCTCCAGAGAGAAACTGGGGCACCTGATTCCCGAGCTGCGGGTGGAGCTGGAAAAACTCGCCGGCCTCAGCATGCGCGAAGGCGAGCTGCGCTTTCTGTTCAACCAGCGCCGTGAGTACTTGACCCCGGATTTCGAGCGCTTCCTGGGGCTGTTCCGCTTCAACCTGCGCTATATCCACGTCAGTGAAATCGACGGCCAACTGAACGTACGCGTGGTCGGCCCGATGCTGCACTGCATCATGTTCGAACAGCCGGTATTGGCCCTGGTCAGCGAGCTGCGCAACCGCGACAAATACCCCGACGTCAGTCTCGAAGACGTCACCCGCAAGCTCTACCAGAAATTCGACTGGCTGGAGAAAAACCTCACCCGCGATGAACTGGCCGACCTGCGTGTCTCGGACTTCTCCACCCGCCGGCGGTTGTCGTTCAAGGCCCAGCGTGAAGTGGTCGACATCATGCGCCGCGACTTTCCCGGCCAGTTCATCGGCACCAGCAACGCGCACCTGGCCTACGAATTCGACCTGCCGCTGATCGGCACCATGGCCCACCAGTGGCTGATGGTGCACCAGCAACTGGGGCGGCTGCGGGAAAGCCAGAATGCGGCGCTGGAAAACTGGGTGCGCGAATACCGTGGGCGCTTGGGTATCGCCCTGACCGACTGCATCAGCACCGACTTTTTCCTCAAGGATTTCGACCTGTACTTTGCCAAGCTGTACGACGGTTTGCGCCAGGACTCCGGTGACCCGATCGTCTGGGCCGACAAGGTGTTGGCTCGCTACAAGGAGCTGGGCATCGACCCGATGACCAAGGACCTGATGTTCTCCGATGGCCTGAATTTCGAGAAATGCCTGCCGATCCTGCGGCACGTGCGGGGCAAGGCCAAGTTCGGCTTTGGCATGGGCACCAGCCTGGCCTGTGATGTCGACGGAGTAGAGCCGCTGAGCATCGTGATGAAACTGGTGCGGGTGCACGGCGAGCCGGTGGTGAAATTCTCCGATGACCCGATCAAGAACGTCTGCGAAGACGCCTCGTTCCTGCAGTATGCGGCGCAGGTGTTCAACGTCGGCAACGTCAATCCGCAACTGGGGGTGTGACATGGACACTCAGGCACGTATCGCACAAGAACTGAAGATCAACCGGCTGCTCGGCAAGGGGGGCGAGGGAACTGAGCTGCAACGGCGCATCGACTTCATCAAGGGCACCTTGCGCCAGTCCGGCTGCCATGCGCTGGTGCTGGGCATCAGCGGCGGTGTCGACTCACTGACCGCCGGGCGCCTGTGCCAACTGGCAGTGGAACAACTGCGCAACGAAGACTACGAGGCGCGGTTTATTGCCATGCGCCTGCCCTATAAAACCCAGGCGGACGAGCGCGACGCCCAGGCTTCCCTGGACTTTATCGCACCGGACCGGATCGAGACGCTGAACATCGCCGCCTGCGTCGACGGGCTGATGGGCAGCCTGTCTGCCGCGCAAGCCAGCGCCGAACGCATCGACTTTATCAAGGGCAACGTCAAGGCCCGGGCGCGGATGATGGCGCAGTACGCCGTGGCGAACCTGCACAACGGCCTGGTGGTGGGCACCGACCATGGCGCGGAGGCGCTGATGGGGTTTTTCACCAAGTTCGGTGACGGCGCCTGCGACCTGGCGCCGCTCTCAGGGCTGACCAAGACCCAGGTGCGCCTGCTGGCCAGCGCCCTTGGCGGGCCACGGCAGTTGGTGGCCAAGGCACCGACTGCCGACCTGGAAGAACTGGCACCGGGCAAGCCGGATGAGTTGGCGTATGGCTGCAGCTATGACGAGATCGACCGCTACCTGATGGGCGAGGCAGTGAGTGAGCGGGTGAGGGCGATTGTCGAGAGCGCTTACCTCAAGACCGCCCACAAGCGAGCATTACCGGCGGTTCCCGACTAAGACTTCCTGTTCCTTCCCGGCACTGTTGACGTTGACCGTACGCGCCACGCTCACGCGGTCACCGTCAAACCCGCATACCACCCGATCGCGAAACGCGGTTTGCGGGTAGATCCAGGTCATCTCCAGCGTCCCGGTATCCAGCCAGCGCGCGCCGGCAACGATCTGCGCATCCTTGAACTCATAACCGTGGTGCAACGCCCGGCCCGGCATGTTGGTGGTGCCGGCGATCCAGTGATCAATCCCCACCTCTAGGGCATGAGTCGCCTTGCTGTCGGTCAGTTGGAAGCGCAGTACATTGCCTTCGACGGCGAACGCCAATTGCTGCACATCCAGCCCGTTGGGCTCTACCTGATACACGCCCGTGAAATCTCTCGGCCCTGCACACGCTGAAAGCAACTCAGGCCGCTGTGCCATGCTCGCCAGACGTTGCTGCAACCGTGCATCCGCTTCGGGTTTGACCGTGCAATCATCGCCAAACGCCGCCGGAAAATGCCGCTCGACAAACGGAGTCAGCTCCGCCGAATTCTTCATCCCGCCGATCACCACCAGCGTTGCACCGTACTCGCGGAACACCATCGCCATCTGCACAAACACCCCGACAGCGCTGAAGGCGTGTGCCGGTTTCATCATCCAGTGATAACCGTAGCGGCTGTCCGGCCCGCCTTGTGGTCGGGTGGCCGCTGCAACCCAGGCCGCCGGTAGAACCTGCTTGCCATGCCACACGCCGCCTTGTGCATGCAGCACACCCAGCTTGAGCATGGCCGAGGTCGGCGCCTTCAAGCCATTGCCGCCGGGATTCACGCCATCGGGGCCGATGTCCCAGCTTTCATTATGGATATCCAGCGGTACAAACAGCCGGGGCTTGAGGTACGCGTGCAAGGTTTGCCCGGTGACCTTGTTGATCAGCGCCGAGAGCATGTAGCTGGCCGCACTCGTATAGACGTAGGTGGTGCCCGGTGCATAGGCCAGCGGTATCTTGAAGAACTCGGCAATCCAGCTGGTCTCGATACCCCGCCACACTGAACCCGAGGTATTGGCGGCGTGGCCGGTGCGCATGGTCAGCAGGTGTTCTACGGTCATGTCCGCCAGGCGCGGGTCGGCATCCACCGGCACACACTCCGGAAAGAACGCCACCAGCCGGTCATCCAGTTTCAGCAAGCCTTCATCCACGGCCAGGCCAATGGCGCAGGCGGTGAAGCTCTTGGCCACCGAGTGCAATACCCGCGGCTCGTTGGGGTCCACCGGCCAGCTCCAGCCTTCGGCGACCACGTGGCCGTGGCGGTGCAGCATCAGGCCTTGCAGGTCGAGGCCGGCCGCTTTCACTTCATCGAGAAAGGCAATCAGGTGCTTGGGATCAACGCCGACGCTGCTGGCGCTGGCGCGGGACAAACCATCGTAGGACATGGGCATAAACAGGCTCGTAGGGGGAGGGAAATCAACGGCTGCGGTGCACCAGCCGCGAATAGGAAATCAGCATGCTGGTCAGTTCCTGGCTGACGCTGGTGAGCGGCGACGAACGGCGGCTGATCAGGCATACATCGCGGGTCGCCAGCGGTTCTTCGATGGCGATGGTGGTCAGGGCGCTGGAGAACAGCTTCATCCCCGGCAGCATGCGCGGTTCGATGGTCAGGTAATCGGTTTCCGAAACGATGTGCAGGGTTTCCAGCAACGAATCAGTGGTGATCGCAATCTTTGGCGGCGCCAGGCCCTGGGTACGGAACAGCTCGATCAAGCGGTTCTCCGCGCCGCCCACTACGCCGGCCGGGCGTACGCTGATCCACTGGCAGTCGGTGAGGGCTTGCACGGATTTTGCGTGGGCCTGCGGGTGGCCCTTGCGCGCAATGATGCCGGCGTTTGAGCTGTAGAGGCGGTCGATGGCCAGGTCGATATCGGCCACGTTGGGCGCCAGCGGGCACAAGACGAAATCCAGGCGGCCATCGCGGACTTTTTCCACCAGGCCCTTGGTGGTGCCGCTGGCCACGTGCACCTGCATGCGCGGGAAGCGCTGGGTGAAGTTGCTCAGTACCGGCAGCAGCAATTCGGCCAAGGGTTCGGAGGTGACGCCCAGGGCGATATGGCCTTCGGGCTCGCCTTTCCAGGGTTGCAGGTCGAGCAGGGCACGTTCGCAGTCGAGAGTGATGGAACGGGCACGGGCCAGGAACACCTCGCCGGCCGGGGTCAGGTTGATGCCTTGGTTGGAGCGTTGCAGCAGCACCACCCCGAGTTCCTTTTCGAGGGTCTGGATTGACTGGGTCAATGTGCTTTGGGCCACATCCAACTGGCGTGCGGCCGAGCGGAAGCTGCCTTTTTCAACCACGGAGCAGAACGCGCGAAGATGGGTGAGGGTCATGACGGTGGGCTCGCTCAGTGCTGCATTTAAACCATTGAATGCCAGCCAGCTTATCTGATGACTATAGGTGAGCACAGATCGGTCTGGATGATCGCGATCATTATTTCTGATCAGGAAAACCCCATCTTTTCCAGCTCAAGGCCCTGATTTCTCGGTACGGTAAGGCCAGGGCAACCCACGGACGGTTGATGATCGGATAAACCGAGCCCGATCACTCGGAGCGTTCTTCTCAAGTTGATCGGGTGGCGAATAAGATCGTTCCAGGAACATTCGCAAACCGTAATCAGCGACTAAAACAACAACAACTATTCAGGTGTTCGGCCGTGCCTCTTTTTGGGTCCTGCCAGCGTCCGAACCCAAGCGTAAGGATCATTCAAGGTGCATTTATCATGAACAAGACTTTATTCCTGGCTGGCGCCTTGTCCGCCGCGCTGGTGGGCACTGCCCACGCCGAGAATCTATTGAAAGTCGCGTTGAACGCCGACATTCGCAGCACCGAGCCAGGCGTCAACCGTGACACCAATTCCGACGCCGTCATCTTGCACATTACCGAAGGACTGGTGGCCTTCCGTGAAGATGCCACCGTCGGCCCGCTGCTGGCCAAAGACGTGCAGGTGTCCGACGACGGCCTGCGCTACACCTTCCACCTGCGCAACGGGGTCAAGTTCCAGAACGGTGCGCCACTGACCTCCGCCGAAGTGCTGTGGACCTGGAAACACTACCTCGACCCGAAAACCCAATGGCGCTGCGCCCCTGAATTCGACGGCCATGGCGGCGCGAAAATCGTCGACATGAGCGCCCCGGACCCACTCACCGTGGTGTTTACCCTGGACAAGCCCAACGGCCTGTTCCTCACCAGCACCGCGCTGCCGGAATGCGGTGGCAGCGGCATCCTGCACCCCGACTCGGTGGTCGACGGCCAGTGGAAAGCCCCCATCGGCACCGGCCCGTTCCGCCTGGGCGAGTGGAAGCCCGGCCAATACATCGACCTGCTGCGCAACGCCAACTACACCCCGCGGGACGAGAAAGAGCCGGATGGCTACACCGGCAATAAAAACACAACCCTCGACCGCGTGCGCCTGCTGGTGATCCCGGACCCGGCGGCGGCCAAGGCGGCCTTGCTGTCGAAGAACGTCGACCTGCTGATTGACGTCACGCCGCTGGACGCCACCGAACTGGCTGCCAACCCCGGCATCAAGGTCACCTCCAGCGGCACCATGTCAGTCAACGCGTTGCTGTTCCAGACCCGCGACCCCTTGCTCAAAGATGTGCGCCTGCGCCAGGCCATCGCCCATTCGCTGGACTCCGCACAAATCGTCGCCGCCCTGACCGGTGGCCGTTCCCAGGCCAACAATTCGATGGTCGCCAGTGGCAGCCACTACCACCAGGCAATCGAGAACCAGGGCTTCGATTTCGACCCGGCCAAGACCGCCCAACTGCTGCGGGAAGCTGGCTATAAAGGCCAGCCAATCAAACTGATCGTCAACAAGCGCTACGCCGCGATCTTCGACATGGGCGTGTTCGTGCAAGCCATGGCCAAGGCCAGCGGCATCAACCTGGAACTGGAAACCCTGGAGTGGGGCACCCAGCTGGAGCGCTACCAGACCGGCAACTACCAGATGATGGCGTTCCCGTATTCCGAACGCCTTGACCCGGCCCTGAGTTTCGACTCGATGACCGGCGACAAGGACAAGGAAGCGCGCAAGGTCTGGGACAACCCCCAGGCCCAGGAATGGCTGCGTGAAGCCCAGCGCGAAGGCGATATCAGCAAGCGCCAGGCGCTGTTCGACCAACTGCATCAGCAGATGCTCAAGGACGTGCCGATGATCCCGATGTACAACGGCAACGCCATCGCCGCCAGCCGTGATTACGTCAAAGGCCTGCGCACCTGGCCGGTGTCCAAGCCGCGCCTGTGGACCGTCAGCGTTCCTGCGACCGGGAGTAACTGAGGATGTTGCGTTTCATCTTTCAACGGCTGGCGATGTCGATCCCGACCTTGCTGCTGATCTCGCTGATGGTGTTCGCGATCATCCGCCTGGTGCCCGGTGATCCGGCGCTGCTGATGCTCGGCGACATGGCCGATGCCCACAGCCTGGAGGTCGCCCGTGCGTCCCTGGGCCTGGACCAGCCGCTGCCGCTGCAGTTTGTGATCTGGCTCAAGGCGGTGCTCAGCGGCGACCTCGGGCATTCCATCACCACCAATGAAGCGGTGTTGCCGCTGATCCTTGACCGCTTCCAGGTGAGTGCCGGGATCGTGCTGGTCTCGGTGTTGCTCGCGGCGTTGATTGCGGTACCGGCGGGCTTGCTCTCGGCGTGGAAACAGAACAGTTCCCTGGACTTTGGCGTGGTCTCCACCGCGACCCTGTTGCTGTCGATCCCGAGTTTCTGGCTGGGCCTGCTGTTGCTCTACGCGTTCGGCATCAAGCTCGGCTGGCTGCCGGTGGTGGGTTACGTGTCATTCGGCCAATCGCCGTGGCAGGCCTTGAGTTTTATCGTGCTGCCGATTGTCACGCTGACGTTGGTGGAACTCGGCGCGATCACCCGCATGGCCCGGGCCAGTGCAATTGAAGTGCTGCGCCTGGAATACATCACCCATGCCCGCGCCAAGGGTTTGTCGGAGCGGGCGGTGTTGTGGCGCCATGCGCTGCGCAACTCGTTTGCACCGACCCTGACCCTGATCGGCCTGATCCTCGGCAACCTGCTCAGCGGCATCGCGGTGCTCGAAACCGTGTTCACCCTGCCAGGTATCGGCCGGCTGATGGTCGACGCCATCTACGCCCGGGACTACCCCGTGCTGCAAGGCTGCCTGCTGCTGGTGACCTTTGTTTATGTGCTGGTCAACCTGTTGGTGGACCTGCTGTACCCGCTCTTCGACCCCAGGGTTAAGTTATGAATAAGCCTCTACCTGCCGCACCCGAGGTGCTGTTGCCGGCACCGGCGCGTGCCCCCAGGGCCTGGCGTATGCCGCCGCTGAACGCGCTGATCGGCGCGCTGCTGCTGGCCTTGTTGTTGATCATGGCCTTGCTGGGCCTGGTCTGGACGCCCCATGACCCGTTGGCCTTGAACCTGCTGGCGCGCTTGCAGGCGCCCACCGCCGCGCACTGGCTGGGCACTGACGAGTACGGTCGCGACGTGCTGAGCCGCCTGATGATCGGCGCGCACACCAGCCTGTGGGTGAGTGTGTTGACGGTGACGCTGGCGATCACCGCCGGCACGGTACTGGGCCTGCTGGCCGGGTTCCTGCGGGGCTGGGTCGACCGGGGCTTGATGATGGTCAACGATGCGTTGCTGGCGTTTCCCGGGATCCTGCTGGCCCTGGGCTTGATGGCGATCATCGGCCCGAGCCTGTACGGCATCGTGTTCGCCTTGAGCCTGGCCTACACACCGTCGGTGGTGCGGGTGGTGCGCGGCACGGTGTTGTCGTTGCGCGAGAAAGAGTTTGTCGAAGCCTCGCGGGTGATCGGTAACTCCGAGCTGTACACCATGCTGCGGCACATCGCGCCGAACTGCGTGGCGCCGGTGTGCGTGCTGGCCACCAGCATGTTCGGCTGGGCGATCCTGGCGGAAAGCTCCCTGAGTTTCCTCGGCCTGGGCGTCCCGCCGCCGGCCGCCACCTGGGGCAACATGCTCGCCGCCAGCCGGCCGTATATCGCCACGGCCAGCTGGCTGGGGCTGTTTCCCGGTGTCTGCATCGCCATGGCGTTGCTGGCGTTCAACCTGTGCGGCGATGCCTTGCGCGATCGTCTCGACCCGCGGATGAGTAAATGACCATGACTGACGTCCTTCTGGCAGTCGACCAGCTGAAAATCCGCGTGGGGGCCAACGGCCCGCTGGCGGTCAACGACCTGAGCTTCACCATCGCCCCCGGCGAAATCGTGGCGCTGGTGGGCGAGTCCGGCAGCGGCAAAACCATGGCCGCCCGCGCCGCCATCGGCCTGTTGCCACCGCCGCTTGCACAATGCAGCGGCCAGGTGCGTTTCCAGGGCCATGACCTGGGCAGCCTTGCGCCTGAGCAACTGCGCCAGTTGCGTGGGGCGAAGATCGGCATGGTGTTCCAAGAACCCATGGTGTCCCTCAACCCGTCCATGAGCATCGGCGAGCAAATGGCCGAGGGCCTGCGCCTGCACACCAGGCTGAGCGATGCGCAGATCCGCGAGCGCAGCCTGGAGATGCTCGGGCATATCGGCATCAAGGACGCCGAGCGTTGCCTGGCGGCGTTTCCCCACGAGTTCTCCGGCGGCATGCGCCAGCGCATCATGCTCGCCTCGGTGATGCTGCTGCGCCCGGCCTTGCTGATTGCCGACGAGCCCACCACGGCCCTGGATTGCCTGGCGCAACTGGACGTGTTGAAACTGATGCTCGACCTTACGCGCGAGCAGGGCACGGCGATCCTGTTTATCAGCCACGACCTGTCGCTGGTGGCGCGCTACGCCGACAAAGTGGTGGTGATGCGCGAAGGCCGCGCGGTGGAGCAGGGCACCATCGAGCAGATCCTGCTGGCGCCCAAGGCCGAGTACACCCGGCAACTGCTCGAGGCCCTGCCGCGGCGCGGCACCCTGGCAGCCTTGCCCAAGGCGGACCGGCCGTTGCTGACGGTCAAGGACGTGTGCATCGAGCACCCGGGGCCGCGCAGCCTGTGGGGCCGCAGCCAGTTCAAGCGGGTGGTGCATTCGGCCAACCTGTCCATCGCCCCGGGGGAAACCCTGGCGCTGGTGGGCGGCAGCGGCTCGGGCAAGACCACCCTCGGACGGGCGATTGTCGGCCTGAACAGCCCGTGTTCCGGTGCCATCGAGTTTGAGGGCGTGGACATTCTCAAGGCTGGCAACCGTGACCATCGCCTGCAATGCCAGATGATTTTCCAGGACCCGTATTCGTCCCTCGACCCGCGCATGAAGATTGGCGACATCCTCGCCGAACCCCTGCGCCATGTGCCCGGCATGACGCCCGCGCAGCGTCGTGAGCGGGTGGCGAAAACCCTGGTGGACATCGGCCTGGCGGAACAGTTTGTCGACCGCTTCCCGCACCAGTTGTCCGGTGGCCAGCGTCAACGCGTGGCCATTGGCCGGGCGCTGGTGCGGCACCCGCGACTGGTGATTGCCGATGAGCCGATCTCGGCGTTGGACATGACCATCCAGAAGCAGATCCTCGAGCTGTTCGAGCGCCTGCAGGCGCAGTACGGCTTTGCCTGCCTGTTCATCTCCCACGACCTGGCGGCGGTGGAACGCATCGCCCACCGGGTGGCGGTGATGAGCGAGGGCAGGGTGGTGGAAATGGGTGCCCGCGACGAGATCTTCGACCGCCCGCAGCACCCCTACACCCGCAAGCTGCTGGCCGCCGCCAGCCCCTTGGAGAAACTTGAAAACGGTGGCTACCGCATCCGCCAGGGCCCCGTACCGCTAGCGCTGTAACCCAGGACTGACGTCACCCGCCGCGCAAATCGCCGATTTGCGCGAACGGCGAAGCCATGCCCGAAGAACAATAAAAACACCAACCCCCACCCCACTGCCAGGAGCTAAAAAAATGAAAAAATCCCTGACTCAACTCATCACCGGCGTCGGCGTTGTCAGCAGCGGGCTGGTCCCGTCACTGGCCCATGCAGACTTCATCAAGGACAGCAGCGGTACGCTGGACTTGAAGAACTACTACTTCAACCGTGACTACCGCGAGGCCGCTTCCCAGTCGATGCGCGCCGAGTGGGCCCAAGGTTTTATCCTCGGTATCAAGTCCGGTTTCACCGAAGGCACCGTGGGCTTCGGCCTGGACCTGACCGGCATGCTGGGGGTGAAACTCGACTCCAGCCCGGGGCTGTCCGGTACCGGTTTGCTGCAGCGTGACAGCGACAAGAATGTCTCCGACGAGTACTCCAAGCTTGGGGTCACCGCCAAGGCCCGCTTCGCCAAAAGCGAGCTGCGTGTGGGCTACCTGGTGCCGGACCTTCCGATCCTGCAACCCAACACCAGCCGTCTGTTTCCGCAGTCCTTCAGCGGCACCCAGCTGGTGTCCAACGACATCAGCAACCTGAAAATCACCCTCGGGCAGATCGACCAGGCCAAGGACCGTGACTCCACCAACTACGAAGACATGAAGCTGACCACGGTGAGCAAGGTCTACAAGAGCACCGCCCTGAGCGACCAGTTCCGCTTTGCCGGTGGCGACTACTCGCTGACCCCAAACACCTTGCTCAGCTACCACTTCGCGGCGCTGGACAGCATCTACCAGCAGCAATACGTGGGCTTCAAGAACAACTTCGGCCTGGGGCCGGGCACGCTGAAAACCGACGTGCGCTACTTCAAGTCGGACAAGGACGGCGCGGGCCTGGCGGGCAAGGTCGACAACAGCGCCTTGAGCAGCCGCCTGACCTACCAGTACGGCGGGCACAGCATCGGCGGCGGCTTCCAGCAGCAATACGGCACCACGCCGTTTACCTACCTGGACGGCTCCATCACCTACCTGTTCACCGAGTACCAGTTCAGCAACTTCACCCAAACCAGGGAGCGAGCCTGGCACGCCCGCTACGACTACAACTTCGCCGATCTCGGCTTGCCCGGCCTGTTGTTTGGGATCAAGTACGCCAAGGGTGATTCGGCTGAAGTGCTCGGCTTCAACCGCGAAGGCCGCGAGTGGGAGCGCGACCTGGACCTGGGCTACGTGGTGCAGAACGGGCCCTTCAAGGGCGTGTCGATGCGCTGGCGCAATGCGCTGAGCAAAGGCAACTACTTCAACGACGTTAACGAGAACCGCGTGATGCTGGGTTACACCCTGGCGCTCTGGTAACCACCCACTGTGGGAGCGGGCTTGCCCGCGATGGCGGTGGGTCAGTCACGGAATAGGCTGGCTGACCCACCGCCATCGCAGGCAAGCCAGCTCCCACACTGATCGGATTACCAGATCAAGATAGTGTGGGCCGCCCTTACAGACGATCACGCCGGCTCGTTAATATTTCTTCAGCGTTCATCACTCGAATATCGAGATTTCCGGTTTATGAAACTTAAATCACACCCCTTGCTGCAAGCGACACAAGGCACCCACAGGCACGTGGACAGTGAGCATTACGGTGCAATGGGTGCAAGTCGAAAAATCTATATCCAGGCGGCGCTGCATGCCGACGAAACCCCGGCGCTGCTGGTGGCCGCGCACCTGCGCCGGCAATTGGTAGAACTGGAAAATGCCAACCGGCTGAATGCGCAAATCGTGCTGGTGGCCGTGGCCAACCCCACCGGGCTGAGCCAATACATCATGGGCGCGCCCAGCGGGCGTTTCGAACTGGGCAGCGGGCGTAATTACAACCGGGGCTTTCCGGTGCCGTACCAGGCAATCGCCGACAGGATCGAGCACCTGCTGGGCCAGGACATCGACGCCAACCGCCAACTGATCCGCCAGGCCTGGGGCGAATGTCTGCTGGACGCGGCGCCGCTGGACGAATTCCAGTCGCTGCAACGCACCCTGATGCTGCTGGCCCACGATGCCGACATCGTGCTGGACCTGCACTGCTCCCGCGAAGCGGCGATGCATGTGTACACCGGCGAGGCAGTGTGGGCGACCGTGGAGCCGCTGGCGCGCTACATCGGCTCTGAAGCCTCGTTGCTGGCCACCGATTCCCAGGCCAACTCGTTCGATGAGGCGCTGTACCTGCTGTGGGTCAACCTGCGTGAGCGGTTTGGCGATCGGTTTCCGATTCCGGACAGCAGCGTGGCGGTGACCGTCGAGCATCGTGGCCAGCGGGATGTGTCCTATGAACTGGCAGAACATGACGCCACGGCGATCATTGATTACCTGACCCACCTGGGCGCGGTTGAAGGCGCGCCACGGCCTTTGCCAGCCCTGCGTAACCCGGCGACGCCGTTGGCCGGCAGCGAACAGTTTTATGCGCCGTGCGCCGGGGTGCTGGTACACCGGGCGGCGGTGGGCAGTCGCATCGAGGCCGGGCAGGCGTTGTTCGATATCGTTGATCCCCACAGTGGGCAGGCCACCACGGTTTGCAGCCACAACACCGGCGTGTTGTACATGCGCCGTGACGTGCGCTTTGTGAAGCCGGGGGATCCGCTGGGCCGGGTGTCCGGTGCCACGCCGATTCGCAGCGGCAAGCTACTCAGCGCCTGATTTGCCAGCTATGGAATACGGTCAAAATGTGGGAGCGGGCTTGCTCGCGAATGCGGAGGGTCAGTCGCCGGAGATGTTGGCTGACCCTCCGCATTCG